>NZ_MCHY01000012.1 GCF_003609605.1 Ammoniphilus oxalaticus
CCTACTGGACCTTGTGGGCCTACCTCTCCTTGAGGACCTACTGGACCTTGTGGGCCTGGTCGACAATTACATTTCCTTGGTCTGATTCCCATTTAAATTAACTCCTTTCTTTTGATCTACTACAGATTATGTTCATCTCAATTTTTGGCTTGTGTTAAAGCCTTTTCCAACCAAAATTGTACAAATCAAATTTCATAGTTTCTTTTAAACTAGAAACAGCTAGAATAAAAAACTAAGAACTTTAATATGGAGCTTATACAGTGGTGTATCCAATTTATACAGAACAAATAAACCATCTTTAGAAACTTAGACATCATAGAGATTCGGATGGATTAAAAAGGCACTAACTGATCCATCCGAATCTATGCTGGTTGGGACTCTAAGAGAAAGCGATACGACCACACAAGACGTGTTTGTTTAGTTACCCCAGATGGCTATTTAATTGTACTTCGTATGAAATCTAGGGAGGTTGCAATTTTCCATACCGCATACATAAATGATGATCCTAACGTATAAAAAAGTGAAATCCAGCCCCCACTGGACATACTCGGAACAAGAACGCCCGTTCCCTGTCTATTGACTTTTGTCTGCAACATGCTATAAAAATAATCTTGTCCTTACTTACAGTATTGGGACCTACAAAGGGTTTGGCTCGCTTTCCCCTTAAACAGCGGCCACTCATAATAAATTTAGTGACCTACTGGTCTCATTAAACCCAAAATACCTTCTCGGTATTTTAGGTTATTTAGTTTCACAACACCGTCATCCCTTCCTCCGCCTCCGAATGATACTATTTACCTATAAATTCAGGAGGTGCATTATGGTAAAAGTCCACATCACACAAATTCTTCACGATACCCTCACGTTAGACCTAATCGATATTGTTGCACCAATGATTGCCCAACTGAAAACAAACGATGAGCTCTTATCTGGTTTTGGAATCCCAATGAAAGAGAGAGGCGAAATACTTTTGCAGTCCAGTCATCTAATTGGAAGAAAGAATTTGGTATTAGACATGATTGAGCAAAAGTACACGATCCTTAAGGACAGACCCCATCCAATCATGTTGAAAAGGGCCTGGGAGGAATTTAGGAGCAGCGGCGATAAGGAGAGGTTTTTATATGCTTTGAAAAGAGCGGAAGAAGTGATGAGTAAACAAAGAAAAAACCCTTCGATATAGTAGCGAAGGGTTTTACTATGACAGAGATGGATTGAGTTTATGCTAAGTCTGAAAAATACTTTTGGGGAATAAAATCTTCTTGATGTTTTTGAACTTCTTGAGGAGAGGCCGTTAGAACACTTAGTCCTAAAAGAACTACGCAACACAATATAAGTAATATCACACTGGATCACCTTCCACACAAAAATCTTATATGCCCATTATTTACTTACAATTATAATGATGGACTGTTAAATCCCTCTAAATAGACAATTAACAAATCATTAACTCATATAAGACCAGTTGATTTGCTAAAAATTACCACAGTCCCAACATTGCCCCTCTACCCGATCGTATTTCACAACATGTTTCCAAGTAACCTATTTTTGGAAAAGACTATGGTGCAAAATTTAAGCCCAACAACAAAGGAAATAGGAGTATTCCTAAAATGAGGATTAAGATCATCAATGGACCAACATATTTGAGTAGTCCATTTTCTTTCGACTTAATAGCCGCAACTCCCAAAAAAACACTTGCGATCATAGATCCAATTCCTGAGAAAAAAACTATCCCGATGAGAATCTTTTCACCTAAATTAGGATCGTCAGAAATTAAATAACTAGAGATAAACAACGCAATCCCTACAACGCTTAAAGCAGTTGACCATTTTCCCTTTTCTATCGTTTCCATTATTTTATGGCACCTCTCCCCTTTGATTCATTGAGCATAGTTTAACTCGACAATTTGAATTCGATAAGTACTAATCTTTCGTAGTACCCTATGGTGAATTCAATGAATTGCTACACATTCATGAGTAAACAAAAATAGCCCCACCATCCGATTAAGGACAGCGGGGCTATGCTCCATTGGTTAGGAGAAAATGAGCCTCTCTGGACTCAGGGAGAGTATTCATATTATCCTCCACCTATCTGAAATTATGCATAGATTAACCCACCCTGCTTTCGTTTAAGGACAGAAGGACTACCTCTTTGAATAAACTCTTCTTCTGTTACCGCCGTCATACATAAGCAGTTTCCTACTTCTCGGACTCCACAATCACCCAGTGCCCATTGATCTACAGATTAAGGTTTTAATCATCAATATTATGTAAACTTCGAAGACCTTGCTGATGCATGAGCCATTATGCTATATTCTTCTTATATATGGAGGTGTATTGTGCGTGAATGTAATCAATCTTAATTTATATAAAAATCTTGATGAAGAGACTATAAGTTTGGTTAAAATTGCGATGGCTTCGAATATATCAAAAGAAGATTTTAGAGATTTCTTAAAATTAAAAAAGAATGAGGTACTAGAGACTAGAAGCAGTATCAAAAAATAAACATGTAAATAATTCTGATAATGCCTAAGTACAATAAAAATATCCTTCGAAATAGAATATAGTTCGAAGGACTAAATAATATCAAGAAGGGGTATTATTTTTTTCAATGATCATAGATCACAATCCTCTTTATACTTCTTCCCAAAGACAAAGTTATATTAAATAGATATACTCATCTTATGTATTAAAAAGTCACGTATTTCCTCTTTCGATATCCCGATCTCCTTTGCCTCGAGGATTAAGTTTACCCACTCTTGATCCAACATATCTTTATCCTTCTCTTTTTTAACCATGATTTTTCACCCTTTAAGTGTAAAATCCAGGTAATCCAGCCGTCCTAGTACAAAACCTTAGACTTGTGACTTTGCGTCCCAACCTTTCGGTTGGTTTGCCCCTTTCTGGTTAATGGAAATTATATCACATAAATTTGGTGACAAACTAACACTTTTTGTTTAAACTGTAAATTTATAAACAGTTTACGCTCAATTTAGTTCAACGTTTTAAATCTAACATTTCTTCTTATCATCCTTATAATAATATTCACACCTTTGAGGTTTAGAAATAGACCCGTACAATAACAGATAGCAAGGCTAAACCAGATATAGGATATAGAACACTGTAAAGACGGCTTTTGTTATACCTTTAACTATTTGTAATTATATACACAACAGTAAGTCCCACAATCCAGTACGGAGAGTAGGACTTACTTTATATAAACCGTCCGAACACGAACGAGGGGACAATACATCCTATTCTGTTGATGATGTTATGTGAATGATTTAACCCTCCGCTGACAATCAACAGAGGGTTAATGGAAGGGGATAACTTATGCCACTCATGATGTTATTTTATTATGCCTACACCCAAATGTAATTATTCACAAAAAAATAGCCCCACTATCCAATAAAGAACAGCGGGGCATAGATATATGAGCAATTAATAAACCGAGGAGCTAATACATCCTATTCGATTCATTACACATCGTGAATAAAAAGACCCCTTCGCTCATAAAAGAACGAAAGGGTGGAGGCGACGACGAGATATTACTCATTGTATTCTATTCCTAACTAGAGTGAATATGACACTTAGGCGCTCTCTGCTCTAGCGTTATTTTTCCTCTTGTAATCGTGCTTACATTTCCGTTGGAGTCCACAATCTCGATCTCATGCGTATAAACACCTGTAAGCTCCTCTGTATCACTTGGACTTAGCTCAATGTGCAATACATCGCCATTAATTGATAGGCCCTCCCGCAATGTCTTGGACAACTTCCACACGCCATATTGATACATCGTCCACTTAGCGGATGTAACGCCAGCCATGTCCACACCCTCAACGGTTACATCAATCAGCTTCGAGTCACCCGACACCATAGAGAAATTCTGATTATCACGCATAGGCAACCCTCCTTTTAACTCGACATATAACTCGCGCTCGCCCACTAGGTAGACGTATAAGACCCTCTCGCCCTCTAGCTTGATATGACCGATGATGGACTTGTCGGGATCGATGATACGTTGCAATAGCGGGTAGCTATAATCCCGATCCGTCCAAATGACTTGTTTCGTGTGCGCTATCGCCTGTACATCAGCATAGATCGTTTGGCGTAATGGTGTGGATGTTTCTGTCACCTCGTAAATGGATTGAGACAACGAATAATCTGATTCCACATCCTTAACGATGACTTGACCCAACGGAAAGCTCATTGATCTATCTGCATACACTGATTGGCTCAGCGGAAAATCCTTCGAATACATCACGTAATCCGAATAGATGGACTGTAATAATGGATAAGCCCATTGTCGATTGGCGTATATTTGTTGCTTTGCCGCGGCTTCCGCTTCCCTATTCGCATATATCGCCTGTTTTGCCGCATACGAAAGAACCTTATCGTCAAATAAGGCTTGTTGTGTTGGTGCTATGCTGTTGTGATTAGCGTATACCGACTGTGATAGTGGATATGATGCGTCCAGTTCGCTGTAAATGGATTGTGATAGGCCGAAGCTGAAAGATACGTCTGTGCCATCGTCATCGCCGCCACCTACCCATGTTCCACCGTATAATGTTGCGTGATTGCCGTTGCCGCTTTGATCTAAGACTGTGCCTGTTGACATGTCATAGAGAGCAAGCATACTCCCATCCTCAGCATAGCAAGCTACACTATAGAGCTTCCCTTTCAGGTGTCCTTGTGATAAATTGTTATGCGCGAATAGCGTTATGTCGTCAATTATCGTGTCAGAATTGGCACTGACTGCTCTGATAAGAATTTTTTCATCTTTTGCAATTCCCGCCCAACCTCTAGGATTAAGACCCAAACCGTTTTGCGTAACGGTCAATGATTGCCCTACCCCACTCGAAAATGATCCACTATAAATCAATCCGTTAGCATGACCTGTTCTAGCATCTAGTAAGTAGGCGTTAGGCTGTTGAACCGAATTAATCTCAACCTCTAATACTATCTTCCCAACGCTCATTAATGGAAGCTGTAAGCTGTCATCCACACCGTCCATATATAGATACATCAGACCACCTCATACGTCCCGACAATCACGCAGGGTTGCGGCTCTGCTTCGTCATGGGTACACTCATGCCAATCAATCTTCCCACCAAACAAATCAACATAGGATCGCAACTCGTCAAACAGAAACAACCGATCGGCGGAATCATTCAACCATACTTCAAATGAAAACACTTCTTCATTATTGTCCTCGTCCTCAATCTGGCGCTGATCGAGCTTCCATAATTCGTAAGAGTTGATTGTGTCCACAATGAGCCGCGAACCATCGTCTGTATTTAGATTACCTCGAATAGAGTACTTCAATTTAATCTACCGCGTATTCTTTGGCGGAAATATTAACACTTGAATCTCGGCGGTTTTGTACCTCGTCAACTTGTGGAGTTGTTACCTTGACCCACAGATTGCGGACGGATGTATCAGCGTTACCCTCGCTCCCGAAGTCCGATAGGTCAAGCGTATCCGCATAGTCCGATCCGTCAAGGGATAGATCAATAAAGGATGCGTCATCGCCTTGTGGTTGTGCTGTAACGTCTGTGTAATATCTATCAGCGTTATCGTTTTTAACGTATACCTGAACCGTTTCGGTTGATCCTGAAATGGGATGATCGGTTCTAATCGGATTCGCTTCCGTCACTTCCTGCGTGCAATCTTCGTCATGGTAAATCTTAATCGCCATTTATATCCCTCCTATTTATTATTGAGTAGGTTGATTACTCGCTTTTCGTAATTCGTTAGCTAACCGGTTAAATTCATCCTTGCTGGCTTTGTCGGGTGCGATGTTCCAACTTGCTCCAAGGTAGGCGATAATTTTTTCCGCGTCTTCTGCTTTCATTTTATATTTTTCCTCCTTTGGCAACTTACTTAACCCCATTACTTCCCCAATTCCTTCTGCTGTAGCTTTCGCTAGGCGATCTAGAAACGCCGAGTCCTTTAATAAAGCTGCTTCCTTGGCATTAGAAATAAACCCATACTCAATGAGCAGGGCTGGCATTTTGGTGAGTCTCAAAACAGCTAAATCCTTTTTCTTTTGCCCCCGATCCCGAACGCCTTCGGACAAAAACACTTCCAGCACTTTTTCGTGTATCAGGTTTTGAATAGTAGCTGTTCTGCCACCGTTAATCGTCTCGTAAATGTAGCTTTCAAATCCGTTTGAGTTAGCGTCAAATGAGTTGTTGTGTAAGCTAACAAACACATCGGCCTTACACTGGTTGGCTAGGCTGGCTCGATTTTCTAAGGAGACAAATACATCTGACACTCGTGTATATCTCACATCAGCACCCATTGATTCAAGCAGCCGACCTGTTCGGAGTGTTAAGTCTAGCACGATGTCCTTTTCGCGGATCCCGTGACCAACAGCCCCAGGATCCTTGCCGCCATGCCCTGCATCCAACATAATGATTGGCTTTTTCACACTCTCTACCTCCTTGTCATATTTCGTTAAATCATATCTTTCGATTAGATCATTTAGTTTCGCTGGATAATTTACGTCTGTTGCATATCCCGCATCCTTGACCGCCTGCGTAGCCTTCCGATAGTCCGATTGATTCAATACACCCGCATAGCGATTGAAGCTCTCCCATCCCGTCCCATGCGTGTATTTGTGGCATAGATCAATGACCGCACCTTCATACGATGGGTATTTCCTAAATTCAGATACGGGATAGATAATCTCACCATTAGGTAGGTGTTCGGGTGATTGCTTCGTATAAACAGGACCATCCCAACCTGATCCTTTTTTAATTCCGAATAAGTTGTTCGCGTTGACCGCTAGATCAGATGTGCCGCGGGCACTCTCTAATATGCCTTGTGCAATAATTAGGGATGGCAACACCCCGCTTGCTTTGCCGTGTTTGACCGCAAACGGGGCGAGTTTATTAATAAACCCCATGATCTTCACTCTTGTTATGCTTTTTCTTCTCCGTGACATTCTTCGCTCCGCTATATAATCCAGTAGCAGACAGACCTAGCATCAATCCAATGATAATGCCCTCTTTGACGTCTGCTCCAATATAAAATATCCCCGCGGCTAGTCCGAGCACTAAGGCAATAACAGGGCTCAATTTCACCGGTACACCAACACGTTTGCACAGCTCGATCAGCCCAATGATTAGCGGAATAATTGCAACATCGTAAATTTCAAACACTCACACCATCTCCTTTTTAATTTAAAAGCCAACTACTTTGCAGGCAGTCGGCTTTGAATATCATCTAGCTTGTCTATTACAATGTCATAACGTTTTGCAAACTGATTAAGGGTTCCATACAACTGATCCTCGCGCTCTTTGTTCCGCTTTTGCGTGTGGATAAGGAGCCAAACAAACAAAACTGCAAAAGGACCCTGGGTTATAAAATACTTCGTGATCTCATCCATATGGTTCACCTACTTTCTGGCAATAGAAAAAGCACCCTCGAAAGGATGCTTTTGTTGTTGAATCTAGAGTTTTCAAATTTGACACGATTAACGTACCTTTTGCTTTCTTTGCAGAAACTTGAAATTATAGGTGGTTTCACCTTTATCGGAAGACCTAATCTCTTCATAACCACGAATATTGGTGGCCAGATATGCCACTAAGTAAATTATCAACATAATAAAGAAATCATAGATAGACGGCCATCCTTTCGGATTGTAAAAGTCAATCATTCTAAAGAATCTCATAACAATAAAGGCTCCTAATCCTGCAAAGATTACTCCTCTAACAATTGGATTAGAGTTTGGTCTGATTTGCAGAGTAAACATCACACCAACTGGCAGTACTGAAAAATGATAAGGGAGAAATAAAGCAAGTGAATAGGGGATAAAATCCATTGGATATAACCACAACCCCATTCCTGCTGCAAAGATATCGATGGTAACACCAATAACAATTGCAATCATTCCCGCTGCAAATAAACGTCCTGTACTTTCCTTTTTCCTGAACAAAAACCATACAATCCAAGGAATGATGAACAACCCGATCCCTAACCACCATTGCCAAGTAAATAAAAATGCATCTAAGATGGCTTGATTAATCAAAATACTGGTTTCTTCCATCAATCGAAAACCCTGTATTACTTGATTCCTTCCTTCTTCAATAGTCATATTCTCTTCCTTTCACCCGTCAGTTTTATGCTCATCTAATTTATTATTATCCAATAAACTTGATTGTTACCCCCTGCTGTCTGACAAAATAAAAAGCACCCCGAAGGATGCTTTAAGATCGGTTAAAAATTTTAAAACAGAAATACACCTACCAAAAATGCTTCTTCAACTTCTTTATTCCAATTGACCCAACTAAAGCCAGTGTTAAAGTTGCCAAAAAACACCAAAATCCAATAGTCTCTAAGAGTTGTTCCATACCCTCACCCCCTGCTTACTATTTCGGCAGGAGGAAGAATCCCTTTAAAATTTAATTAACCTTAACTGAGAATACTTTCTATATTTTTCGTCCAATATAAGATAATAACTTAAGAAAAGGTGTGATTTCTCATGTTTGATTTTAACATTTTTTTCAAATGGATTCTAGAATATATAGAAGACATCCAGATCATTATAAATCTTCGCCCGACTGTTGCTGTATTCAAAAAAAAAACATATGAATAAAATATATGATATTAGCCCTCCCCCAAAAGCTCACTCGACTCGACTCCCAGAACTTACTTCTTTACCCCTCAACCTCTGCCGCGAGATACTCCGCGACTGGAATCTGATACTGTTCAGGCAAAGTAAAAAGAACGCCCCGAAGGACGTCCTATCGATAATTTCCTTTTCTCCAATTATCTAAAGTAATTATGGTCAAAAGAAAGATTGTTTCCTCAATAAACCTATCAATTCTATATTGGTTATTAAATATAAAATCAACACCTCGTTCGGCTATGAGAAACTCTTCACTCTCTGTTTATTCTTGTATTGGTTAATTTTTTAACCTTTCCCACAATGCTATGTCTTCCTTCTTCTGGTCTTATCCCAATATTTTGTAGCACTAATGGTGTGAATTCTTCAACCGCAATATAATCCCCTTGGTAATAATGTAATTTCTTTAATACAGCAAACGTTACTTTTATATCGTACCTAGGGCTTCCCAACACTAGTCAGTTCGTCCAATAATCTCCTAATGTCCGATATCTCATTCATCATACTATTTAACTCCCTTTCAAGATCATCCAGCTTCCCACCTCCACTATAGACTTGATCTCTAATATGGGACGCTGCCCTACGGCCAATTACATCAAATGTACTATGTCTATCTGCTATATTGTAAATAGAGTACCCCAAAAACCAATCAAAGTCTTTGAATACTTCAAACCAAGCATCAAACCAATTAGATTGTACGTTTTCGTTATAACCATCCTCATCAAAGTGATAAGACCACGGTTTAGCTGGAGCACCATCATAAGGAGCAATTCCTAACTCTCCTAAAAATATAGGTTTGTTCCATTTTTTTGAAAGTGTTTCGATGTCAGATACTATGTTCTGCCCCCGATTCCATACTGTAGTGTTATACAGTGACTCTTTTAAAACCCTCTTTGACGGGCTTGGATCGTCGGACACCTCAAAGTACGCTGCTATAGCTATAATATCCACCAAGCTAAACAGATTGTTTGCTAGCTTTTCTTCTAGCTGTGCGTTCTGATACCACCAATTAGTCCGATAAATGAGATTGCCCTTGTAAATTCGCTTTAAGTCGGATATTAATGTACTCCATTCGCTAAAGCTATTTTCCATGTGGACAAGGTTGGATGCGATGTACATCCCCTCTAACCCTCGCAGTTCGCAAAATGCTGCTATTTCTTTTAGAGCATTACCCCAATATTCAAAAAATGTAGCCATGTTTTCGGGATTCCATTCAGTCTCACCTATGCTTCCATTGGCGACCATTGGAAACGGCTCCATTATTATTTTATACCCCTTTGACTTTACAGCTATAGCTGCTTGCTTGGCTAAATCCCAACTATGTTCGTCTATATAAGGTTCAGAGTCGCCTATATCATCAGCCTTGACTAAAACGGGTATAGTTACCATATTTAAATCTAGCTTTTCGGCATCGGGTAAGATCATGTCGGCATACAGGTCACTAAACGCTGTAGCATTTCCGCTTTTCCACTGTCCGCTTTTCTTTCCTATAATATTCTCTATTTGAGAATCTGTGTAGTTTTTTGTTCTAATAAAGTTAATTAAACCCATGTTACACCTCGATCCATTGGAACCCGTTCGATTGCCATACATCCTGTGTATTTACTGCCATATAACACGCACCCACAGGAACTTCATTGGCAGCAGGCCTCTGATCAACCGTTGCTCCATAAAACTCCATACTGTTCCCAGTCAAATTTACAGTCATAGCACCGTCAATTGATTTAATCGCTTCAAAGTCACCGTCTTTATCGCTAAACGCCTGCGGAACAGGCGTTTTTCCTGTAGCGTCCGTCTTTAGTTTTCTCGTCCTATAAGACATATCGATTACTCCTTTATTAAGATTAGTTACATTATTTTTTTATGATCAACAATGCGGTCCCTTTTGTTGAAATTGACATTAAGTACGCGCACTTCATCACCTACTGATACGGACACGCCCTGCCTTATCGGAATATCTGGCGTGGCAACTGTAGCTCCATTAATGTATACGCTCGCAAACCTTCCGCTAACGGATGCAACCTTTCCGTCATCGTAAAGATTATAGAAGCCCTTCTCGCGGAAAAGCTTGTCGATAAGCTCCCGCGTTAGCTCCGCAAATATTTTCCAATCCCACAACTTTACGGCGCCCCCCCTATATTCCTAACACGCCAAGCCTCGGCCGACATCATGCCGCCAGCACTTAGCGGTATATTAAAAGAAATAAGCTCGTACTTGTCATCCGTATTCGTCCAATCATCGATAATCGTTATAACGTCCTCGGCATCATGCAGATAGTTCGGGAGCAAATCAATCGGCTGCTTCTCCGCGACACGGAGCCTA
This sequence comes from Ammoniphilus oxalaticus, assembly GCF_003609605.1. Taxonomy (NCBI): domain Bacteria; kingdom Bacillati; phylum Bacillota; class Bacilli; order Caryophanales; family Paenibacillaceae; genus Ammoniphilus; species Ammoniphilus oxalaticus. Next base: position 10,951 of record NZ_MCHY01000012.1, read on the forward strand.
TTACGTAGTTCATAGTTCGCTCTTGATTGTGCTAATGCGATCGTCGTAATAAGCGGATCGGGCGAGCCGTTGTTATACAGGAATAAACGCTCACCAATCGTGGGGATGCCCGTCGGACTGTCTAAGCGATTATCCTCTGCCGTAGCCGAGACTGTGGCCGTTTGAGAGCTGCCACCGATTACGAGGATTTTATTGTAAAGCTCGCTATGTTCTAGCCGCTTTTCTGACTTTGCGTATAGCGTGTAATCAGACTTATCGTAGGTCCATACGCTCGCTGTCTTTTCGACGTCTATTTGCGGACGGAAACGAAGGTAGCCGTTAACATCGAAGAATATTGAATAAACAGCCAATTCGGCCAACTCTTTAATCGCCTTTCCCCGTGCCTCACCTGGCTGGTATGTGAGCGAATAAGGTAGCGTGACGTCGCAATCGTCGAAAAGAAATTTCGTTATTCCTGCGTCACTTGCGATCAAGCGGATCGCATCGGATATTTTGACGCCAGCCGCGAGTGATGTAACATTCGTAAACTTACCAACAGGATCACCGCTTAGAAGCTGCCACTTATCCGAGCCAGATAGAATAGCAGTACGTTCGCCCGTATAAGACGAGGTTGCCGACATTTCAGACAATACAAACACGCCCTGTGGAATATAGACGGTTGAATCGCGGCGTTCATACGTCATGCCTAGCGTTGTGAAGAACGTAGGCGATAAGAATACTCCACTCTCACTCTCCACCTGCTCGAATACGGACGACTTGATTCCAATCCATAGCTTGACGCGTTTATCTAGCCATATACGACCACCTATCGACCAAGTAAACTCATTTTCATCATTGAGAAGTATAAGGCTAAACGTGCGTCGGGTGTCACGATCTTTATCTACAGATATATTCCCATCCATAACCGCACTGGTTATTTCATCAATAACGTTCTCGTCACTATCAAGAAGCTCTATTTTGACCGTAATTTCCTTTATCGGATCAACAAGGGCTTGCCTAATCGTTTCATCGCTATTAATCATCGGACTTCCACCCAATCAATACTAGGCATCTCCATCATCCCGATGTTGTATTGTCGCTTTAGGTTATAGATATTCACGACCCACGATTCTCCTCGATTGTTTTTTAGGTAGAACGGCTTTCGTCGGGAGATCAACTCACGAAGAACATTGACCTGCTCCCTCGCTGTTCCTGGACCATCAATTTTAAGACCAGCCAAAGAGCCACGTTCAGCGCTAAACGCTCCGTAGCGGACAAATGGCTTAGATGAAAATGTCCGAATTTCCTGACGCTCTTCTTCAAGCGAAATCTGTCCCTGGGATACGTTATACACGAAGTTAAACATATCGTTCGTTTCCATATCAACGACCCACCAACCACTAAACATTACGTCGATTAACGACATGTCAGACTCTTCCGATCTTGTTCCGTTATCTCCCTTTGCTACGGCCATGTACTGGATCGCACCAGCAGGGCATTGATAATCTGTAAAGATAGTCATTGCTTCTCCAACTTTCACCCAATCGGATTCACCGTAACGCTTGCGATAAATCTCATTAATAATGATATTAGGCTCTTCGCCAACAGGCGTGGGGTTTTCGATAAGGATAGTGGTCGTGGCAAATACAGAATCCTGCGATAATAAAATCGATGGCGGTCGCGGCTTGATAAACGAAGTCCTGAAATCGACCATTTCCGACCTTCCGACCATATCATCTTGACTCTTAACCTCTAGCTGAATCTTATAATCGCGCTCG
>NZ_MCHY01000013.1 GCF_003609605.1 Ammoniphilus oxalaticus
GTCAGAATCTTCCGATCTTGTTCCGTTATCTCCCTTTGCTACGGCCATGTACTGGATCGCACCAGCAGGGCATTGATAATCTGTAAAGATAGTCATTGCTTCTCCAACTTTCACCCAATCGGATTCACCGTAACGCTTGCGATAAATCTCATTAATAATGATATTAGGCTCTTCGCCAACAGGCGTGGGGTTTTCGATAAGGATAGTGGTCGTGGCAAATACAGAATCCTGCGATAATAAAATCGATGGCGGTCGCGGCTTGATAAACGAAGTCCTGAAATCGACCATTTCCGACCTTCCGACCATATCATCTTGACTCTTAACCTCTAGCTGAATCTTATAATCGCGCTCGTTCTCTAAGTCGATAAAGGTATGAGTATTAGCAGTTCCGATAATCTCCCCACTATCTTGGAGCACTTCCGTCTCTGAATCGTTCCACAATAGAAATCGGAAAGACTTCTGACGGATGCCCTGTGCTTGGCTGTAACTACCTCGAAACGCATACGTATCACCCGTAAGCCCTGCATTTGGTAACGGGTCCGTAACAACCGCGATAGGCATAGTCGCGCACTTAAACGCAGCCCAATCGGACCAAGGCGACTCCTCACCCCGCAAGTCATACGTTCGTACTCGCCACATATAGTTCTTACCGTTTTCGAACGTATTGGCGGGGAATGAGTGTTGGCTTGACGAGCTACTAATTTTGCTTGAGCGGACAGCCGAAGCACCTTCAACATTTTCGAGATATTCGATTATATATGCCGACTGTGTATCGCCCGGATTGGGGTCATTAAACTGCCATGAAAATATAGCCGGCTGTTCAGCGTCAAAGTCAGAACGACTTAACCTCGTCGGTGCTGTAGGCGGCGTATTGAATATGATCTTATCGAAGCGATAGGAATTACCCGATAAACATGTCCATCCGATAATTGTGTCCGAAACCATAGCGGAAGGATTGTCTCCGATATCAACGAAAGACTCTACGCCCCAAGACGAGCCTTCGTATATTTTATGGTAGGTACGCCCACCACGGCCCCAAAACAAATGGACAACGCCGTCATTATCGACGACGATTGACGGATGGCTATTGACGCCATTATTTACCGCGATGTTGTTCGTAGACCAAGTGCTCCCGTCGTTCCTTGAGCGAAAATATTCAATATTGCTTCCGTTCTTAATTGCGAGGTAAATATTACTGCGGTCAGCGAACATAGTCGGTTGAGATACGGATCCAGCCGTTGGCAAATCCTCCGACGTCCATGTGCCGTCTAGCCGCAAAATAGTAATTCGATTTGCGCTTCCGTTTTCCACTGCTACAACTGGACGTCCGTATCGACCCGCAACAATACACGGATTTGTAAAACCTGCTCCCGAACCCGTGTACGAAATGATTTGTTCAGGCTCGGACCAGCTTACTCCGCCGTTTGTTGATCGAGAATAAGCAAGACTGTGCGTAGGGGTAGAACCCCTATCTCTTTCGGGCCAAACCGCGTATAGAGTTCCAGTATGGTCTGAACAAATAGATACACCAGCGCCTTCAAGTTCAGCTAGACCGCTCTTATCTGAAATGTAATAACTGCCAAGAGAGGTTTGTAGTCGGATGCGAGTATAACCATCAAAACTTCGAGGTTCTGGATACATTAAATAATACGAATTACCGTGGGAAGTTAAAGCAAAACTACTGTTCGTCACTCGGTTATTCATATATTCTTTATGAGGCCCCCAAGTTAAGCCGTTGTTCCTTGAACGATAAAGATTAATATAATAGTTACCCCACCCATCGTCTGTATACCTGATCGCAGCGATAAGATCGCCGTTATCAAGTTGAATAATCTTTCTAGCACCGGGGTTTTCATCCGTTCGAATCGTACTGCTGACGACAATAGTCGGGTCAATCATAACGGGATATAGTGCGTTAGTAAGAAATTCCGCATCGAACCAAATAAATAGCTGCTGACCTTCGTCCGTATCAATTACTTCGTATCGCCCATATACCTCATTGCCCGCCATGTCCTTTACGTAAGGGCGAGGGAAGCAAAACGGTCCCGACCTAATTTCTTCTTGACTGCCGGGCGGAAGGGGCACGCCATTAACGATGCCGCTCACGCCAAACTCGACGCCATCTCCTAAGTATTCCGCGGGCTCTCGTGGTGGTTCGTGCAATACCGTCCAATGTTTGACCTGCATATCCTCCGCAATGAACACATCGTCTGCGCCGGGGAATGTGCGGTGATACCTCGCCTCTCTCCCACGCGTCGATAGATTAGATGGCGAGGAGCCTACGATGTAATCGAGCAAGCCACTCTCATCACGATACGCCAGCTCCGTCGGCCGCCAACTGAACGTCGTACCATCGGGAGCCTTCATGGTCAGCGGCTCCGAAGCCAAATGCGGAGCATTCAACGAATAGGCCTCGTTCCTGGTTTCCGCGCCTTCTTCGTCTGTGAGCAAGTCAGGCGGGACGTTTGGCCTTGCTTCCGATATAATTGCCACTATCTCACCTCCCTCGTTAAAAATTCGTTTACATCTATTTCGCTATCGACCAACTTACCATTAACGTAGAGCTTACCGTCGACGATCGCCCTGCTTCCGTTCTCATCAACGAAAAAGAGAGTGTCCGAATCGATCGGATCACCCTCTCCTTTAACTAAATTACCGTTCTTATCTCGCGTAATCCAACGCAAAAAACCACCTCCTAGGATGATCTGATTGAACGTCTATAATCGTCCAAGCTGCGCTTAAACTCATCTGCATCATTGGCCTTTACTGTTAAGTTTTCAATGTGGATTGTATCGCCACTTTCAATCACTTGCGGTGATTGACTGCTTGAAGCATACTCCATCAATGATTTAATTTGCGCGGGTTGAAAGACCATTTCGCTTCGTTGAAGTACCGCCTGGATCTCGTTAGGATTGAGTGTAAACGGTGAACGGAATCTCATGCCATCCAAAATCCCTCCAGTGTGGAATTTAGAGGGAGTGAACGAACCATCCGAGTGATACGTTCCGCTATTGCCTACGTTCTTTGAGCTTGACGGCACTATCGGCCCCGTACGTCCTGAACCCCCGCCTCCACCTCCTCCACCGCTATCTGGCGAGGGCATACTGTCATAAAGCGCTTGAAGTCGTTTCATCTGATCGCCAACGCCATCAACGTATTTCTCCAACTCCTTCAACGCCTTGGAATACCATCCGTCCTCACCATTCATAAGCTCATCGAAGTTTAACGTGCCCTCTTCGGCAGCCTTAACGAGGTCATCCCAGCGCTGTCTGGCGATTTCTAATTCCTCTCGATTGGCTTCCTTAGTCGCTTCGATTTCATCCCGCATGATCTGGACCTTCTCATCTTTAGCGTTTCTCAGACGGTCGATCTCATTTCGAATTGCTTGTTTTATATCCTCTCGTTCGTACTGCTCTTTAAGATCGTCACGATTCTTTTCGAGTTCAGATACTTTCGCTCGGTCATACGTTAGAATCCGTTCGCCATGCTCATCGATAAATTCAAAGCGTTGATCGGCTTTGACTGCTTCGATGTCCGCGTCAATTTCGCGAAGACGCTTAAGTCGGTCTTCCTTCTGGTATTCCTCATCCAGTAGACGAAGCTTCTCTTCTTGCGCCTTAATCTGACGGTCATATGATTCTTCGATTGATTTCAGATTACTTTCTAACGTCTTAATTGCTTGTTCATGCCGCTTTTGAAGATGTTCGATGTGAGCTACTTGTTGTTCTCGAAGAATGTCGCTCACCTCACGAATTGCTTCACGGTTCAATTCCTTTTGAACACGATAAAGCTCGCGGGCTGCTCGTTTACGTTCTTCCGTGCCTTCAAGGTATCGATCATGAATCTTTTTCCACTCTTCATATTCTTCACGCAAGGATAATTGATCGAAATATTTACGTTCTTCGATCAACTTAATCTCGTCATCGAATTGTTTTTTAACCAAAGCTTCTCTTTCTTTCGCAATTTCCTGCTCAACACGGAATACTTCCCTAGCTGCCTTTTTCTTCTCTTCGTCTGATTCAGCTCTTAAATCTCTAACACGTATCCAAGCAGCTAACTCTTCTTCGAGGGAGAGCCGTTTATAATACTTCTCTTCCTCGATCCATTTCATTGAGAATTGGACAGTTTCGTGCTCCTTTTTCTTTTGAGCTTCACGCAATTCATTCTCAACATTCGCCGTTTGAGTATACAGCTGTAGCCTTTCCATTTCATTCGACTCAAGGAAGCCATAGTGTTTCTTGTATATTTCGTTCAATCTATCGATGTGATCTCGCGTAACTTTTTCTTCATCCTCACCCTTAGCCTTGCGAAGCTGGATTCGAGCATTGGCTAGAGATAGTTCAGATTGATAGGCCTCTCTAGCAACATCTTCTGCTGACGGCCCTTTCGGAGCGCTGCTTGTACGACCCGATGATTTACCTCCGCCAGATCCTCGAGCACCCCCGCCGCCACCGCCACCTGCTCCGCCACCGCTCGTTGTGACACTTCCCAATGCTTTTTCAATAGCACCCGTATCTACAGTACCTCGAAGATTATTCAACTCTTCCATTTTCGCCTTGATCTGTACGTTGGCGAATCGCGCCTGCATTCCTTTTGTCTGCCGCTCATACGTCGATAATCCCGACGCTTGATATGCCGTGGCCAACTGCATAAGGTTTCTGATCTGTGCCTCGATTTCAGCCGCCATCGCTGCCGTTTCTTTGCGTAGATTACTTATACGTGTGTTAACTGAATCCGCCTGTTCGTCGGTCAGCTTTCTTTCTGCCGCAATTAACATATTAATCGAATCGATATTCTGAATATGCAGACGACCCTCTTCATCCATCATCGCGAATAGGGACGGATAGGATTGCTCTAATCTTTCAACTATGGAATTTAGCTCGCTCTTTTGTGCGGCATTCAAGCTCTCTTGCTTCGATAACTCAACGTACCTATCTCGCAAATTCTCGACGTAATCAATGTGCTCCATCTTCGCCCTCATAGCGTTAAGTTCGGCTTGCTCAATCTCGATTAGTCCGGGGAGCGATTTGTCTATTTCTTCGCCCATTTGTCGCAGCTTTTCGGCTGCGTGATCAGGCGTATCAATGCCTAGATTACGTAGCTGTTCGTCCAAATCCTCTAACTCTTTGGACAATTCCGCAAGCTCGCTCGATACTAAAGAGGTTTGAGTGCTCAACGCCTTTTGGATGTAGGTCTGCGTATCTTTTCCCGCAAGCTCCTCTTCGATCTCATTGCGACGTTCTAACAACGCATTGATCTCCGCATATTCTTCCTGTAATTTACGAACATCGTCGGCTGTTCGTTCGTGAGGGGCTTCGTTAAGACGCTGATTCAATTCGTCAACTGCGGTTACTGTATCATCCACCTCTGAATTGAGGTAAGTAAACGCTGCGGCCAATCCCCCGACCACTAAAGAGCCGACTAATAAAGGTGGGAAGCTCACTTGTATAGCGACGAGTGCCGCCCTTAACGCATATAATCCCGTTGTCAAGATCCCTGCGGCTGCCGTCATTGTCCCAAAAGCCAATATTGCGTTCTGTGCAGGACCACTCATGCCCTCAAAACCTAGCGCCGCCTTCGTTAATTCCTCTGCGGCCATTCGAATAGCTGGAGCAAACTTATCTCCGACTTTAATCTCGACAGCTTCCAGTGCAGATTCAAGTTCCTTTATTGCACCGTTCAGCGTATCGTTTTGCACGTCCGCTAATTCTTGTGCCACACCTGCGGAATCACGTAACTCATTCGTGTAAGACGCCAACGTATCGCTTCCTGCGGATATTAGCGTCAAGAATCCACTCGCTGCTTCTCGGCCGACTAAGGTAGACGCTACTTGCGCCTTTTGAGCCTCCGTCAATCCTCCAAGTCCGACTTCGAATTGCTTAATTAGCTCGCTTAGCGAGAACATTTCACCTTGCGAATCCGTGGCGCTTATACCAAGCTGCTCCATTAATTTTTCCGCTTCCGTAGCTGGATCGATAAGGCTTAATAGTATAGCACGTAATTGAGTACCGGCCATTTCGCCCTGGATTCCGGCATCGGACATTTTTGCGATGGCCGCGGACGTTTCTTCGATTGAAAGCCCGACTTGCGTTGCGATAGGACCAACGTATTTCATCGCAAATCCAAGCTGCTCAATGTTGGTATTAGCCGTCGTCACTGTTGCCGCCATTACGTCAACGACTCGTCCAGTTTCCTCCGTAGCAAGCTGGAATCCCGTTAAGATATTCGAAGCGATGTCTGCCGTCCTAGCTAGCTCCATTTGGCCCGCTGCTGCGAGGTTAAGAACACCGGGCAAAGCGGAAATGATTTGTTGCGCATTGAAGCCCGCCATCGCAAGATAAGACTGTGCCTCCGCTGCTTGGGATGCCGAAAAGACCGTTGACGCCCCCATCTCAGCGGCTGAATGACGCAATGCTTCGAACTCTTCCGCCGTAGCCCGCGTGATCGCCTTTACGCGGGCCATAGATTGTTCGAATTGAGCCGAGGTATGTACGGTTTTCGCTATAATTGCCGCCATAGCAACGCCCATAGCTGCATAGGCTGCTCCTAGTGCTTTTACGTTAGCCGAGGTTGCCAAGCTACTTTTGCCAAGCTCGTTCGTATCTCTTTTAGCCGCTTCAATTTCTTTCTTAAACTGCCCGCTCTCTAGGACTAGCCGCCCTTTAATGGAGCCTATATCCACTATTCCACCACCTTTTTGGCAAAACAAAAAGCGCCCTTAAATAGGCGCTTGAATATTTCTTTATTAAAATGACCACCTTTGTTTTTCTACCTCTTGACTCCAATTTGGGTTTTCCCAAACAGAATCATCGGTAAAATGGACCCGAACCAAAACCGTTTTTATTTTAGTTGTATTATCATGACCGTGTAGAGTCCAATAATAATTATCTCCCGTGGTAATGCCCGGGTTAATAATATCTTGACTAACGCCACTAAATATATTTTCTTTGTACAGGTAGTGATTTACTGGTTGGTTATAGTTATCAAATGTAAGTATTTTAACATCAAATGCATCAACACTCTTATTTGTAATGTTTTTCAATCTAATACGTGCCTCTGGGTTACCGATGGAGTTGAATGTAACCCAGGACTTTAACAGTTCCAATGGAGGCTTATTCTTTAGACCCTTATATTCTTTGATTTTTTCGTCAACCTTAGTTTTATATGACTCCTCGGGATTCTTTTTTAAATATGAATTTAAAACCTCTATTGAATCGTCATAGGATTTCTGGTTGCTTGCGGCCTCGATCACACCATTATATTCGTCTTCTTTTTGTTTTGTTTGCTCTTCAATTAAACCAGCAATTTGATTCTTCATTTCTTCAGACGATTTTTGTATCGGAGTATCCGGATTACCTTCAATAACGGAGTCCAATATTTGAATCGCTTCTTGATAGTTTCCTTTGTCTTTTTCCGACACAGCTTGCTTAAATCTTATTTCCCCTGAGTTCTTTAAATCTGATAATTCTGTTTCAAGTCGGTTTACCTCTTCCTTCAACTCGATATTTTCCTTCTGAACAATCTCCAATTCTTTCTTATTACAAGAAGTCAGGATAGCAACGGACAGGAAAGCAGAAATAAAAAATAATAAGTTCCTTTGAATCATACTTCACTCCTCCGCACAGTCATTTAGTCCCAGTTTAGTACAGAGAGGTAGATGTTACAAGGTTCTGCTTCACTTACCCATCATTGCTTTAAGTCGTTCCAACCCCTCCAGATCAGGGCCATCAGGTAATTCCTCAACAAGCCCAGCCGTCCTCCGCAGTTCCCTGAGGAGCTTCTCCCTGTGCTCTTGCTCCATATTAGTTAGGTTTTGTATCGAAATTCCTTCTAGCGTCTTACTCGCGTCATGCTTTCTCTTTTCTTCGAGTAATATCGGCAGATCGACCATGTAGTACTCGTCTTCAAGCACGATTTGACTGACATTCAGCTCAACCGCACATTTAATCAGCCAATCATCAACCGTTAAGCCTTCATCTCTTCTTTGGCTTTTTCCGATGTCGTCTTCGTGAACAAACGACGCCCGGCGGTCTGCAACTTTTTTAACGTTGCTTCAAAATTGTTTTTCTCTATTAATTTCTCGATGTATTCCACAATCTCATCAAGTGCCGCTGAATCTTCGATATCTTCTTTGGTCAATCCGCTGGCAATACTAATGATGTCGACGACCTCATCGAAGCAGATATCGACAGCGGCCACAATTACAACGCCTAAATCATTTTTGTTTTCCGTTGTTAATGCTGAAAAGATAATGCCAGGCAACTGATTTAATGCCCCAAAGATCTGACGCCATTGTTTAACGGTCAGTCTTCTTACTTCAACTTTATTACCGCCCATCATGACTATATCGTTTGTATTTCTACGGAAAAATGACATATTAACCTCCGATAAAATGAAAATGACGGTTCCAGAGAACCGTCATTTTAGTCCGTACTATTTTCTGCGTATGCCTCTACGGGTTCTTCTTTTCATACATTCGTGAAGTCTGCGATCTCTCCGTCTCCATCTGGGTATGCCGTGAATGTAACGGTATACACTTGTTCGCCCGTCGTCGTGAACGACCTGGACACGTTAGGCCTTGGAGCGGCCTTCAGGACTGTAATTGTATCGAATGCACCCTCCACATTCGGTTCAATCGTTAATTGGTCAGCTATACTAAGTAAATCGATTCCCACTGCATTCCGAATCGACAACTTTTTGTCAGCAGGCTCATAGATACTCCCAGGGATCACCTTTGTAATCTTTGCGAAATCGGACTCCGCAATTGCAACCTCAACCGCAAACTCCTGACCTGTTACTATTTCCTTAATCGGCTGCTCACCATATTGGTCAACGGTAACAGGATGCGTCGACTGAGAAAAGGTCAGCGTTACTCCTTTTGTTAGATCAAATACCGCTGGGTCAGATTTTCCAAACGACACTTTCGCAGGACCAAGATATACCTTTGCTGTATCACCCATGATTCAATTACCCCCTCACTTTAAATGTAAAATTTGTTGAATAGATCGGTCGATCCTGTTCATCCAATCCAATATGAATCGGATTACTTTGCATAGGACTCGAAGCGTACACGTAGCTACTACCTATCACAAAGTTGTTCCTTTTGTCGAAATGACTAATCAGCTGCTTAGCCAACTGCTCCGTCAAATCCATTTGGGCGGGATCCGCCTTGTAGCTCTTTCCTTTGACAATGATTTGGAATGTCGGATTATCTATTGGTAAATCATCGTCAGGACTGAAACCGCCTGTACCAAAGACAAAGAGAGCTGGAAGCAGATCGTCCTTTATTTCACTCGGAATAAAGTTTGGATCAGGAAATACGCTGAAACCAAGATCGATGAGATAATCGATTAGCTCCTGCGCCCTCATTACTTAAGCACCTTGCTTAATTCCTTCTTGATTAACTCCTCATTAATCTTCAAAGCGTTTTCCAGATACTTCTTGCCAGGTGTGAATCCTTTATGATTGGGCTTGCTCGCTGTAATCGGACCAGGTGACATATGAATAACTTTTCCTGACTTTGTTTTACGGAATCCTTCATGTTGAACAGCAGCATAGTCATCCGTTTCAGGACTGTTACCAAAATCAATGTAGATCCTTCTGATTTCTTTTTTCACTTCACCGACAACCAGCGAACCTTCTAGATCACCACTGTCCACTCCGACTAATGCCTTGGCATCTGTGATAACCTGATGAGCCAACTTGGTGAGCGTGTCATCGAGCCTTTGATCAACCTTCTTTGAAACTTTATCTAAGTTTTGGACCATCATTTCAATTCCTTCTAACGAGAAACTTATGCCATCCTTAGCCATAGATAATCACCTTCTTCACTTTATCGGTACCAAGATGCTTCCTAATCTCGTAATGAGAGATGCCGATGCGGATTTCTTGGCCTAATGCATTGGTGTACATGAAGTAGTCATCGAATCCAATGGGGTTTACCCCCTCAATATGGACCTCATAGGCGACCTGTACTTCCTCGCCCTTGTTGTTCTTGATAACCTTCTGTTCTTCTACCACCTTGGCAGACTTAATGACTTCAACAGGAGGCAGCGGCCTTCCCCAATCATCTTTTTGAGAGTGGAAATGAACCACTGCCGCAGGATATCCAAATAAGCTCATAACAACACACCACCATACTGACGCTGAGCAGCATCCTCCGCTTCCTGTTGGGCTATCTCATCAGCAGTCGGACCAAGTAACTCCCTAACAAACGGCGCAACAACAGGACGTTCCCCGTCTTTGTAGCTAATGGATTCACCATTATCAGTTACCGTCTTTACGTTGTGCTTTTGATATTTGAGTGCGGGATCAATCCCCTGGAGCTCCCAAATTGCTTGATAAGCAACAACCTCGATTGATAGTTCCGTTTCTGGATACCATCTCTGTAGGTTTCGAGTCGCTTGCTTCACTGCGATGTCAGGCCGATCTGCATCCGTCCATGCATCCTTTTCTAGTACGTTCTCGTTAACCCACTGATCAACGGAAGATACATCAATCGTTGTAGGCATGTTAATCACCTACTTTCCTTTTTTCTTTTCTTCTTTCTCTTCGACAGGTTCTTCGACTTCCTTTTCTGGTTGAGGAGCCTCAACGATTAGCTCTTTAGCGACACCAAGGAAAATAAGGCGTTCGCCATCCTCTTTTTTGATCTTTTTGATCGCATCCCCTGATTGAAACCACTTGCCACCGTGTTTTATGACTCCAGTAGCTTTTACATCCACTTTCATCACCCTTTCATAAAAAAAGAGTACCCTTTTGGATACTCCTTTAGATTACTGTTGCAGATACGACAGAATCAGCCCACGCAAAAGCTGGGAAGGACAATGCCATACCAGCTGTTCGCAAACGAATTGGATTCTTCGTCACGTCACGGAACACATAAATACCCATGTCACCGTGTTGAACAGGCTCGATCTCCGACATCATTTCTTCCGTCGTCTTAGCCCATAAATAGTTCCCAAGTGGACCTTCTGGCATCAAGATAAACTTATCTTGCGGCACCATGCGCACCGTCGTAAAGTTAAGTTTTCCATTCTTCAATGCACGATCTTCTGTGCGAGCTTGTGTGTCATAACGAGCAATTTGCGGCAAGTCAAGAGAATCAAACACAGCATTTAGCTGCGCAAGATTCAATTGCGGTGGTTGCGCGGTTCCGCTAGGATCCCCAAAGAATTGGCGGCGAATATTCAAATTCTGTAACAAGTAGGAGATAATGCGTCGAGAAGTGAGCGCGCGCGACAACACAATCCCTTTATCCGCCAATGCGTCCATCCATGTTTGGATATCTTCGATTGGGTTCGAGCTTTGAATATCGCTCCACTTATCTGTACCGGACAATACAGGTGTTTGTTCCGGTGTGTATCCCCAGTTCACATCAACGTGAACATCTCCTTCTTGATACTGTATCTTCCCACTCCATAGGATAGTCATCGCAATCCACTCGCGGCGCGCTCGGATGGCGTCAACCGCATACTGAGCATCGTTTAATTGCTCATTGCGTAATTGATTACGCTCCTCGCTACGCAACCCATAGCTTTGAGATGCCTGGAGAGCTATACGAACCAATTTCTCATCCATATAGCGACCACGCTGAATCTTTGGAATCTCAATACGTGATCCCGTCAAACCTTCGCGGGAACCATATTCAACTTCTGTTCCCAACTCTGCGATTTGTGCCATTACAGGCAATCGCGGCGACTCATTCTTGATCACATCAACAGTTAATTCAGATGTTTCCTTCGGAGGAAACAAAAGAGTGTGCAAGTAATCATTTGGTGTAGCAAGGTTTCGAGAATAAATCAGTAGATCCTCTCCTGATAACGCTTCTTCAAACGTCATTTCAATAGGGTCATCTGCAAAAAATTGTAGGTTTAATTTAATTCCCACTTCGTATCATTCCTCTCAAAGTTAATTAAGCAAAGACAATATGAGGCATCTTCTGGCGCAAAGCATCGTCGACAGTAACTGGAATTCGCTCTTTGATGACTTTGGCCACTTCATAGCCACCGACAACATGATCGCCATATTTGACGTTAACCGTACGCTTCAAAATGACAGACGGGTTTTCGCTGCCGTCTTCACCATCGGGATTGTACGGCACGAACTTTCCATTCGCCAATTTGGACATTGGCATTCCCTTTTTAATGATCTTGTCACCGCTCCCATCTGCGGAAACCTTGGTCGAATCAATCGTAATCCCGTTTGTTACTTCGCGGATCACTTCGAACGATGCAAGAATTTCGTATTCACCGTGTACCTCAATGCGAGTTTGTGGTTGTAAACGCATAATAGATTACCTCCTTAGTTTTTGGCCCAAGGGTCATGAGCCGCTTGATTATCGGCGCCAAACCCTCTGTTTTGGGCAAGTTTAATAATTTCTTCTTTTGATGTCGGTTGTTGTTTCCGCGCATTAGGGACCGTTGCTCCGAATGATCCATTTCCCGTCTTGGTTTTAATCAAGTGTGGTTTATTTTTGGCCAATGTTTCCAACGCTTCCTTGACACCTAACAAATTGCCTTTGTCGTCCTCTTTGACTTCTTTAAGGTCAGCTAATGCAAGTGCATCCTCCCAATCAGCAAAACCTAGCTCATTAGCCTGAATCTTTACTTCAGCCGTAAGTAGCCGCTTAAACGTGCGCTCTTCTTGCTCTTTCATACGGTCCTTTAGCTTTTCCTCGACTAGTTGCTCGACGTCGACAGAATTATCGTCATCCTTCTTTTGTTGTTGTGGTTTCTTCTGTTGGGCATTTTGCTCTTTCAAAGCAACCTGCATATCTTCCACCGATTCAAAGCCTAGGGACTTAGCCAAAATTAATTGACCCTCCTTTTCGGCAGCGGAGAGTTTGTCATTAAATTCAGATTCCGTTTTAAAGGTCGCAAAGTAAGTGTCTCCGCCCTGGCCACCATCACCTCCCCCATCGCCCCCTGGATTGTCGCCTGAACCCCCGCCATCTCCACCAAAGAACTGTAGATTCATTGGCATCTGACTTACGTAAGGACGTTTCTTTCTACTTGTAAACAGAGATAAAAACTTAGACCAAATCTTTTTCATAAGCTTCATGGTTTTCCCCCTTGTTTTTCGCATTAAAAAAGCACTCCAATATGAGCGCTTAGAAAATCCTTTTTGAATATCTATCGATAAATCGTTGCCAAGCCTTAAACTTTACGATTAGGACATCTTCCTGTGCTAATATCCATGGCAGTCTCCTTGATTAATAGTCACATACTGCTTAGTTACTGGCCTTACGCTCTTTGATTTCTAAACCAATGATTCTAAAATCCTCCATCCAATCTTTATACAGCTGCGTATTCCTAGCCTTATGACTTGCGAACGTCCTTAGATCGGGAAGATCAGGCATCCTTGCCTTATATCGAATCCACTGTTTCCTCGTCACGTTTGTTCGTGACTTCGAACGTTGCAATTCATTGTACCGACGGATCTGTTCGGATGTTCTTGTATCTTTAAACGGATCATTAGAAAGTTCGATCATCTTCTTTATCTCTTCCTCACCTTGATAGCTCTCAATCCAAGCGGAAGCCGAATGAACGCAATGGGCATGATAAGGCGGCTTAAGCTCCAATTTAGGGAAGCGGCTATCTTCTCCGCTGATGCTGTATACCCTGCCTTGATACATGGCGCACAAATCACACGTAATTCCCACTCGATTAACATAAACCAGATCAATTCCGTTCTGTTGCATTTGGTTGATCGATCCATCTACGTGAGCTTTACGCTGGTTATAGTGAATCACTGCCGACATGTACTTATCAGCGGGTATTCGAGCACCATTCTTTGCGATCATGCCCGTAATCTGTTGCTGAGATAGCTCTGCCACCGCGTCCTTGGTTGCTCGTCTACGGCTAACGCCTTCGATCAAGCTCCTTTGATTCGCTGTCCTTACAACATCTTCGATCCGCTTCTTGGCATCAGCAGACATATAATCCGAAGCTGCCAATATGCTATAGAAACATTCGTCCACAATCTCTTGAACCGCTTCTTGATGAATTAGCGATTGGATTGACTCGTTTACGCGGTCGATTCCCTCTTCCTTTAATTTATCAACGAGTTCTCTGCTGCCTTCTTTATAAGATTCGGATATGATTTCCGCGGCCATTTCAGACGCTTCACTAGATAAAGCACTAATGATAGCTTGAACTTCTCGAAGTATGCGCTCTTTATTTCGTTTAGTTGGACCATCCTCAAGACGTCGAATCAGCTCTAAGATACGATAACCAGATTCCTCGTACACTTCAATTAGCTGTTCTCTTTTGTCCATTCTTATTCACCTACCCTAGCCTTAGGAGGTTGAATGAGTGTCGGATCCATTGAATCGATCATATTTTCGTCTTCAATTTTCCTGATCTCCGCCTGAATAGCTTCCTCGGACCAATCGGGATGAATGCGGCGGACTGTTGTTTCAAGCGATTGAACGCCCTGACTATACTTGTTCGATTCCTCGGTGTCACGTTCACTGTCCGCTTTAGGCATCATATCTCCCCACTCAATAACAGGCGCCATCACTTCCATATCAGCGCCACTCATCGCATTTTCTAAAATGACGCACTTGCGAATCGCATCTTTCATGGCAGTATCAAATTTGGCCTGAATCGCTTCAGCTTTGATAACCGATGTGATCCAGAGATACAGAAGCGCTATCCCCGTATTGCCCCTTCCATCCTTGATTCCCGCAGCTTCAGGAGATGTTTTAGATACGGCCATCATATATTCGATCAGCCTTGATACGTGTTTGTACGACTCTTCTAATTTAGCATCCCAAGTAATATATTGGGGAACCGCTCCGTTGTTTTCGTCATAGCTGACGACTTCCAGGTCAGCATTGCGAACAAAGTGTTGTCCATAATGCATGTTATTTTTTTGTGCAACGGTGTCCCACAATTTTCGAGGGATTGCCAGCTTCGGCTTACCGTGTTTGTCGAAAATAACAGCATCCCTGGTAATCGTCCAATTGATCTCCTCTTGTATCCCATCAACATTCCGCAGGGCGGAGCGCCCGCGCGGGTTAGGCAACGTCTCATCATTCGGCACATAACCGCATAGCAATTCGGTAACGCCCTCCAGCTCAACATTCTCGGGAATGAATAGCTCATATCGCTGCGCATATGCCTTGATGTCCATTTCATTGTTTACTGTCTTCCCTTCCATTTCAAAGACAAGTTGCTGAACAGATAATCCTGTCTCCGTTAAGCGTTGGCGCTCAATTCGTAAGTACTTCTCTTTCTTACTCTCTTCATCGCCCCACTCCTCAATCCAGGCGATATCCGCCCCGTCATCATCGTCGTGCGGAAAGTATTGGCAACCAGCAATCCACTCGAACCATACTTTCCCGCGATCATTACGTCGGATGCGGTACGCAACACGTCCATCAACCTGGTGCTGTGTGACGGCCGCCCATATCTTTTCGGTTGGCTTAGATGCATCGACAACAGATTCAACAAATTCAAGTTCGGGCCCTTCCTCAATATCGGCTGATATATTACCAAGGGAGCGGTTAATGAGATCGGACGGCAACTCCGCTATTAGGCTTGAAAAGTTGACTACGATGTACTCCTGATTTGAAGATTCAAGTTGCTCAATGCGGCGCCATCTGTTTATACCCATTCGCTTCAAGCTGTATCTCTTTACTTGGCCAATCGTTCGGGCTCTCGGAAATATTTCTTCATGATCACCATCATACAACTTTCGATAGTAGAACATTTCTGCTACTTCCGCGTCATAAGGCGGCGGAGGGAACGGCTTCTTGATGTATGAGATCGTCATGTATTTCACCTTCTTTCTACCAGTTAGCAAAGCGTTCGCTGGACCACATCATTTCCTCCTCCGTTGCAAATGCAAGTGCAACTGCATCTGCTCTGTCTGGGGAATCAAGGCCGCGTTTCTTCATATCTTCTTTACGCTCCAACATGATTCGTCCCTTACTTGTTATTCTGTATTTTCTCGAAGTTAGTTGTGATATTAGCTCGTCATCATCTGGAAACTGAACGGTCCCTTCTGATCCTTGAAGATAAAGGCTTAAATTTTCCGTTAGCCAATCACGAACCGATGCCCATATTTCCGTACCTCGATTCTCATAATGTTCAGTGTCCTCGGCTTTTCTGCCATTCCCAATTGGAACAACGCGGATAGAAAAAGGAAATCTTTCCGTTTGGATTATTTCTTCTAGTTGGTCCGTAACGCCACCACCGACACCATCATCATCCACTTTAATAACAACATCATTAATAAATGGATACCGCTCATGATAATCACGTGCTGTTCGGATGATGTGCCCTGTGGTTTCTGTTGTTCCTTGTTTGGTGTAGTCTTGCAAATCAAACAATCTCCCACCGATTCTTGGTGCAATTACAGTAGCATCATCACCATAACGCGCAACGTCAACACCAAGATGTAGAGTGTTTCCTAACGGTACTACTTTTGTTTCTGTTGCCGTCTCCGCCAATTCTAAAGCGATAAATGCATCTGGTTCTGCTTTCGGAAACTCGCCATAAACACGAACACGAACAACATCACTGCCCTCTCCATACTTTCGGATTAGGCGCTCAATGTTTTCTTTGCTCGCCCTCGACGAGTCGTAACTGGAAACCTTATGAGTTTTGTAGTCTGCTCGATCACGATGATGGGAATCATAAAAAACCCCACTTGTTCGAGTCGGGTTCCCACACATCAGCAATTTGTTTTCATGTCCTGACAATGTACCAAGAATAGCCTCCATGATATCATCAGCGACACCAGAAGCTTCATCGACAACAAATAACATATAATCCTCATGAAACCCCTGCATGTTCTCAGGTTTCGTTGCCGTTCTGGCCGTAGCGAACCAGCGTTCTTCATTCCCTACCATGTACACCTTTGTTTTAGTCCATTTAAGGAAGTTCTTAACCATCGACGATTCAAGCCACTTGGCAATCTCTGCCCATAGAACGTCATTGAGTTGTTGTCGAGTCGGGGCTGTGCATATCACCTTCGGGTTTGGTCGGCAGCATAAGTACCAAATAACCGCCACAGCCTCCAGCCCCGTTTTCCCAACCCCTTGCCCTGATCGGACAGAAACGAATGGATCAGTTGCCAAGTCATTGAGGACATTTCGCTGCCAAGTGTCCGGGTAGAATTGAAGGATGTCTGCCGCGAAGGCAACAGGATCATCCCAATACACGTCGATAAGATCAACGAGCACGCTATGTGGCTTGTTACTCATCGCGATTCACCTTGCGCCTTTCAGCAGCTTCTTTTATTGCAGCAACCCAATCATCCGCGCCGTCATTTTTGGTGTTGCTAGATATGTTCTCGATTTCGGCTTTTGTCTTGTCAACTCGGGCCTGCATCAATTCGAGATTCAATCTACGCTCGTCAAACTCATCTACCAGTTCGATATATTGCCTCACTAAATTTCGATATTCAGCCATCGCCCGAGTTTGAGCCCTAATGTATGACTCGAAGCGTTCATGTGCATAAATAACTTTGTATGTTGTACTGTCACCTTCCACTCCGCTACTATGTCCCGATTTTTCTTTAAGATGGTCCCACTCATCATCGACACCCATGATTCTTTGCATGCGAACTATTGCGGAAAACTTTATTTCTATCTGCATCCAAAGCTGATCAATGAAACTAGAGCCTTCCATCGCCTTAATGATTTCAACTTGCTCCTTATGCAAAAACTTGCTGTATAAACCGTGTTTTAGTTGAAAGCTGTTGTGATTCGGAAATCTGTGTGATGGATTCGGGTTTCCGCTGCGCCTTTTCTGTCCCTTATATGAAGTGTCGCCTTTATTAGATGCAACACCTTTGTCTTTCTCCGTTGCAACGCTGTTCTTTTTTGTTGCACGTTGCGCTGCGTCGTTGCGTTGCCAGTTCTCACGGTTTTTCCTGCTGCGAATCGTGCTGTCTTTAACCCCATGTTTTTCAGCCAATGCCCTGAACGTGATCTTGGTTGTTTCCCACTCATTTCTAATTTCATCCCAATTAGGCATCTACATAACACCGCCTCCTACCGCTATTTGCTTGTTTCGATTTTTGGCAAAAGAAAAAGCACCGCGATGGGTGCTGTTTCCTAACTATTTCGATTTATAATCCTGAGCATAGTCACTAATAAACGTTATCGCACGACTAGACCCTTCAATAAATTGGTCATACCTTGAACTTAACCAAGATGGGTTGTCATCCCTTTTTACAACATATTCCTTTAATTCAAATCTATAATTATTGAACGATTCGAAAAACAGTTGTATCTCAAAAGTTTCCAAACCCTGCTCAAAACATAAATTTTTAGCTGTTAAGTAGCTTTGATTCGCTATTTGTAAAAATCCAAGTGAAAGTTGAAAGCTTACGTCTCCTTCGTAAACACCATCAACCAATACGTTGTAAGATGCCTTTACAAAGCTACGAGTTTCTTCCATAAGCTCTTTTAATAACTGCATGTTGTAAATATTTTTACTTTCTAGCCCCATTTAATCACCACCTCTCATCGAACCAATTCGACAAAAGGAGGTATTTACCTGCTACTTTTTTCCCATGGATAAAGAACTTATCAAACAAAAAACACCTCGTCATAAGTTATTCTCATCCGTTTTATATGAATCTTATTCTATTAAATTACCAGTTCATTGTTAAAAAAATTATAAAACATATATAATGAATAGCATGACATAGGCACCCGTATGGTGAAGGGGGTGCCTAATGACAACTTATGAAAAAGTTACCGTAATATTAATGGTAGTTTCCATCATTATTACAGTAATGTTTGGTGTCCTTAGCCTCAGTTAAGGACTGACACTGTACGTTCTATATTATGATCCGGCGACTGGTATATATACATACAATTTCAATATTTATAATATCTAAGGCAAGAACTGACTATTCTTGTTGCCTACCTAAACCCATACAAGCTTAGAGTGTGTCATTATTGAGATGTTTGTATTGCCTGATCAATTGGACATAGTCACAGAACGAAAAAGAGGGAGATGCATTCCAGTGCACTCCCTCTTTTCCTTTGACGACACATACCCCCTTCTGTACCTTATAGGTTGAATGAACCACCTGAATAAACCAATGATTGGTTTTTAAAAGTAAGGACGCGACTTATTGTATGGTGACTAGTCATACGTGCGCTTCGAAGAGGGTGCCTTCAACTTATGAATTACTTGTTTGGTAATTTTATTTTATCATAATATGAAACATATTTGAATAATTAAGGCGAATTAATTAGAGTCTTTGCCGCACCCCCTCTATAATTTCCCCCTCACCCATACAGGCTTCGTAAGCCAAGCGTAAGTCATGATATTCTTTCTTTGATCTTTTTCTCCGCTCTTTTAATGTATCCTTGGACAGTCCCTTTACTCACACCGATCTCATCAGCGATCTTCCCCATGCTCATTCGTTGACCTACATGAAGGATGTAGCATTGCCTTTCGCGATGGGAAAATGATGCGAATATATCCGCGAGTATAATCTTTTCCTCTCTCGTCATATACAGTTCCTTTTCGTTTATGTCATCTATC
Source organism: Ammoniphilus oxalaticus (assembly GCF_003609605.1). Taxonomy (NCBI): domain Bacteria; kingdom Bacillati; phylum Bacillota; class Bacilli; order Caryophanales; family Paenibacillaceae; genus Ammoniphilus; species Ammoniphilus oxalaticus. Next base: position 19,518 of record NZ_MCHY01000013.1, read on the forward strand.
TGATCGGTAATATCCGGTATCAAGTCCATGCTTTCAAAATACTGCCGCTGATAAATTCGGCTTTTATCTACACCGCGCCGCAGCCCTGGTTGTCTTCCTGTCTCTAGCCATTCCAGCGAGAAATTCATATTCTCAATCATCCCATTGATCAGCGTAAGATCATCCGCATTATTCGGATTGTCGCGATCAAGCTGATCCGCTTGTCTTTTTAATTCTTTCCGACCGTCTGAATACTCACGAATTAACCTGTCTGCCCAATCCAAACTTACCGCCTCCCTTATATATTTACTTTTGGCGATATGCCCCACCTCTGCCCCTTGCGTACGTGGGTCTGTGCATCCCCATTAGGCTTTCTATATCACGAGTGGACAAACGCTCACTGCGGCGTTTCTGTGGCTTCCTGCGCTTCTTCTTTTTAGGAGCGGGCTTCATGTTCTCTTTTTTCCACTGTTGAAGCTGGTCCTTAAACGTTTGGCTCACCTTGATCCCCTCCTCGTTGCCAAAACTATTGATTTTGGGTAAATAAGTTACAGAGAGCGCTTTCCCTCATGCAACAAAAGAAAAAGGACACCAAACAACGCTTGTGCGTCATTCAGTGTCCTCCAGTTGGCTGGTAGAACTATTTTAACTTATGATATTGTTTCACTGATAGAAATTGATTAATGACATCCATTTCATTCGTTAGTTTAGCATTATTTATTTTAATTATTGGTGAATACACCTTTTTCTTATTCCCCAAAACATCCCGATACTTCACTACAATGTATCCCGTCTCCTGTCCTCCACTTATATTCCTTACCTCAACCACTGGGCTTATCCCTCGTTCAACCGTCTCTTTTCTTCTTGTCCTCTCATAGTTTGTAATATAAATATCGCATGGTATGGTTTGAACATTGCTAATCCATTTTGCGGACAAATCAGTTATTCTAATGGATCCTTTATTTAATAAACTAAAGCTCACTTTCTTTGATGCGTGGATATTGTTAAATATGCTCCTTAAAATAAATTCTGGTTGAATATTTAATTGTTTCATTTTTTTATTGTTTCTATAAACTAAAAAGGAAATCATTAATGAAAACAATGAAATGGCTAAAGTAAGGTTTTCCTTATTTATAAAATAAATTACGCACATTAACTCATTTTCGTTCAAAACTCTTCCCCTTCTTCCCTTCTCATGCGCTTCACCTTCCCCTGATGTGTCAAAATCCTATATTCACCGAATGGAGGAAGCTCTCTCAATTTCGCCTTTCCATCACAGATCACAATCACGCAACTGGATGGTATATCCATTATATCAAATTCTAACCTATTTCTATCATTTACCTCTATATCTAGCGACCTCATAGTCGGACCCCTCTCCATATGCTATAATCAAATTTGCAGAAAAGATTAGCTGGGAGAGATCCTGGCTATTTTTGTTTATATTTCCGAAGCTTGTCCAAAACATTTAATTGATTGATGTTATGCAAGCTGTACGTTGCAGCATGAACTGTATTTAATAGCTTTATATCTTCAAGCGGTACTGGAACGCACTCGTCATTGTCATAATATGAACGGTCGCTGTTAATCCTTTCTTCGGTGTAGATCCCAGCTTGTTCGATATTCGTTGTATATCCGGAGTCATTTGGCCCCCACCAAACAAGAAAATTAGAGTAGGCCGTCTTATCAATCGCTAACAAAAAATATTCTCGCTCCTGTCCATTCATTCTTTTATCCCCTTTCAGTTTCGCTTCATCGTCGGAAGCACTCCTACACGTTTATCAGATTAATCAATAACAATGGCCGTCTGTGCCTTGTCTTGGTTCTTCCTACTGGCTAATCTTCTTTTCCCGGTCGGCGTGGTCATCCAATAAATATAATGAGGTTGAACACCTAACTTTTCCGCACACTCATAAGCAGTGCCCATGGCAATTATTTGATCATTCTTATAAACCGCATATTCCCTATCGAATACAGTTTTTCTACGCATCTTTTCACTCCTTCGTCTTATGAACGAACTGTGTATTATCTTTCAAAAAACGTTTTTTGTTTATATTGCTGTCCATCCATATCTTGTTTATTAAACAACCTGCTTAATTTTCCACTTTATGTTATAGTTTTTAATAATTAAAAAAGGAGGTACATACAATAGTTACTACTCTAATTTCTTTTATTCCGCTATTAATTTACCTAGCCTTTCTTGGGTTTATTATTTGGTTTGCAACTAGCTTAATTAATGCCCAGAAGGAACGAAACGCTTTACTCAAAGAGATATCAAATAAATTGAGCAATGTAGATTTTAGGAAAAGCGAAGAAGAATGATGTATCTTCGCTGTTTTCCCTTACGACTAAATTTTTACGAACTGTGAATCAGAAAATGTTTAATCTATCTTGAATCGCTTCGTGCAATTCAACAAAATCAGTTAAAGGAGAATCTAAGATAACTTGAATTTCGCCCTTTAACTCCTCGACTTTTCAGCTGTCCAATAAGCCATTTAAAATCATCAACAATAGCCTTTGCGTTCATTTCGCATCCAAATATTTGTGCTGTTAAATCCCCATCCATAGCTTCAACCATATTCTTTATAGTCTTCAATCTATCTGGCATTTCTTTACCTCCCACTACGCTTTATGCATCTACTATTACACAGAATTTTCTAACTATACACAATTGCTAGTCTATTGCTACCTTTTTACAACCCCTTCTGCTACAATTATTGTGATAGTAGTATTAAACAACTTCCTAACTTTCTTGGGGCTGAAGCAGCTATTGTTGTTTTTCCTTTCACAGCAACCTGCTTCAACCCGCCTTTTATTAAATTGCTATTTTCGTAGCAGCGCTTATGTAATCCATCTGTTAACAAGGCACTCACCTTTCACGAGTTTGAGTTGGATCGGGTCTACCCTCTGTATCTGATGAAAAGTCCGCCTTGTTGAAGATTAGAATTGCATATCGCATGCAATTGTTAGCAAAGGAAAGCCTCCTCTCTCCAAGTTGAGGATTTTCCTTTGCTATTATAATTTTAAGGACCAACGCGTCTACACCGTCGCTACAAAAACCCCATACGACTTGTCCTTTAGATGCTCCTCATACTGACAGTGCGGGCACACGATGGCGTCCTGATCCATCTCGTCATCATCGATCACCGCGAAAACGCATGAACATTTCGTGCATTCGTATAAGTGCATGTACACTCTTCTGTCGGCGTCAATACTCACTCTGATTCCTCCCTTACACGTTCAAAATCCTTTTTATATATCTTTTTGTAATAATGTTGAGCCATTTCATAGTGATACCTCAAAACTGTTTTGTGTTTACTGTCGATAGTGAATTGCTTTCTAAGATGGTATTCCATTGGAATGATGTACAGTAAATATCTCAACAGCGTCATTCCATCCCTCCTTACAATCGTCCTGCTCCAACAATAAAGACGGCCATCATCATGGCCCCGAAGCTCCCCGCCAATATGGATGCGGGCAACAGCCACCATACGTTGATCATTCCGATTCCCCCTCACAATACTCATCGCAATATCTCGGATGCCCTGGTTCCTCACCATCGATAAAACACCCGCAGTACTCACACAATATTCCGCTCAAACGCATTTCCGCTAAATCTCCCATTTACTTTCCCTCCAATCGCCTATATTGCAGCTCCCTAGCCGCCTGATACCGCATTTCCATCGGCGCATTGTCGTCCAGCGCAACTACCAGCAGCTGTGTCCTTGTCACCGTCTTCATCTTCCGCATCCCTGTCATCCTCCTGAAATGCCAATTGATCATATTCCCGTCCGTACATATCGACCATCTTCTCGACCCCGAACTTCATCAGCCGACCTGCAAGCCCCATTCCCTCCGCATTCGTATGAGGGTGCTCTCACTCATGCGATATCTAACCGCTATAGCCCTGTACGATAATCCTTGCTTTCTATATTCGAGAAGCTTGTCTTTTGTTAGTTCATGGCGCCTAGACGGGCGTTGACGGCGCAATTGGATCCCCCATGAAGCACGATTTTTATAAAATTCCTGCATGTCTAACCCGTATAATTTGGCAATTCTTTTGTTTGTGTAACCATTGTTTAGTAGCTCAATATATGTTTTCTTGTTTAGAGCGTCAGGTATTTTATTTTTAGTTAACCTAGTCCCAAGATTTCTGATTTCAGCCTCAAGACCACATTCAACCTGGCATATCCGATCTCTTGTCCTTTGGCTTTTACCACGAACTAACTCACAGTTTTTGCAATGATCCAAAAGATCGTTAATTCTAATTCTTAAACTACGCTTTTCCAACCTTTTCATGGATTAAATGCTCCTTCCACGTGGTATACTAGTACCGCCAATATTTTTTTCACTTGGATCTATGGGGTGGCAGCCCCTAGGTCCTCCTCTATCCTTATTTTTGGGATGATGTTTCCTCCCAATCGTCTACAGTCATAACCAGCCCTTGTCATACAACGGCGCCATAAGTGACAACGGCTGAGACACGCCATTTGATTGTCCTCTCTAACTACCCAATCAGGTCTTGCGTCAGTAATCACCACCCCTCCGATCACACTCTTTCTCACAACACACGTCACGACAATCACTCCCCTAATTGATTTCTAGCAACTCTACCTCAATTTCGATCCGCGGCTGCTCGCTATAAAACTTGGAGACGCGCAGATCGACGACTTGGCTGTCATCCTTCCAAATGATCTTGTTTAGCGCGTCACTGATCGACTTCACGTAATTGTCGAGGTCTGGTTTGGTTGTTGGACGATATAGCCCATGTTCTGCCAGCCCCATTCGCCGCCTGCTGAATGATTTGAGCATAGGCCGATATATTGCCAACCTCACTTTCAACGGTCCCTCTAACGGCTTTCTTGGGGCGTGTTGAGAAGCAACCAATCCAACATATTGTTTAAAATCCCTTGAATTCTGCGGGTCGTACATTCGGATGCGACCTCTGTGCGTTGTTGCTCTTGCTCGCTCTTGGGCTACCGCTTCCCCTAACACGGTAAATTTAATTTTGTTTTTCGTTTCGATCCCGCTCACCCCCATCCACATCAATCTCTAACTTACGCTCTTTGCCGTTGATCCTGATTCCTGTGACCGCGCTGTCCTTGTCCACAGCCGCTTCAAGTTGCTTGGTTATGCTTTTCAGCGATGCAATCATTGTCCGCACCGTAGGCTTGTCCGAAAACTGAACCCATGCCCTCATGTACTTAGATCCCCTTTCCCCATACCCCGCCGGCCCTTTTCTTAATCCGTCGAAGGTCGTATTGGTCGATGGCAAGAAACAGAACCTCTTGCGGCGCCCTTTTAAACCGATTGGCAATCTCGGCGATGGATAGACCTTGTTTCCAAAGCTGGCGAAACTGCTTTACCATCTGCTTGTCCCACAGGAAATCGTAATGCTCACAGCTAACGTATGGAAACTGATCCCTCACGCCCCAGCAGCCCCTACGCCGAACCTTCGTTCAGCATCAGCAATCATTTGCCGCAACTCTTCCTCAGCCGCCGCCACCTGCTCTTTGATTCGGGGCCCGCAATCAGGGCAGGGCATGAAGAAGACGGAGGAACTAAACGGAATCAGCATGGCGTTCGTGTTGTTGCACAGGCTACACACCGACGAAATGGTGACGCAATCGGTAGTTGAGTTCTCCAACCGTTTCCCCCTCCTCATAAAAAACTTTTACTAAGTTTTTGCCGCTCATTTCCATCAGCCGACTAGCCGTCGCTTCACCCAACATGGTGATAAGTTCAAGCTCATATTCAGACGTCCAAATGATCGGCAATCTATTAAAATATCGATGTTCAATCAACCCGTACATTTCGTCGTGAACCCCTCTTGTGATGTCTGGTACACCGATTTGTGGATTAACTCTTCCCTTGCCGATGTCATCGATGAACAATACTTCGCATTTTTGCAATGTTTCGCGAATCTTCTGGACCTGTAATCCACCGTTGTCGTACTGGCTAAACATTTCTTTGAACCCGTTTACGAAGTTGAAGTAGACAACCTGAACTCCTTGTTTCATGAGTTCATTCGCAACAGCGCAACCAAGATGCGTCTTGCCGATCCCGACTTCTCCAGCAAAGCCAATTGAATTGCCTTCTTCGAGTTTCCTCATGTTTTCAAAATCAAAGGCGTATTTTCTCGCAGTCTTCCAAAGTTCATCTAATCTTTCATCCCCAGCCCAGTTTCGATAGTTTTCAAAGGACTTGGATAAAAACTCGTCTGATAGTTGACTCGATTTCATGAGCCGCTTAATCCGTCTAATTGCTTTACATTCGCAGTCACTCCAATATTCGGCTCCGTTTCGAATTCCATCAAAACGTATCCCCTTATCCTGACATGACTGACATTCAACCTTTTTTTCTTTCTCGTAAGGCTCGGATTTCATCTGCTGCGGTTCGCTGCCTTGGCGATCCCGAAGCAATTGCTCTATTCGGATTTTGATTTCCTCCGCTACGTCCGAAATCTTTTGCATTTGATCTGTTCCCCCCTGTGGTTTTGAAAGCGGCAATGTGAGCCTTGATTTGATCAATGGTCTTTAAGCCATCCCGTTTCCAATTCTCTAAAATGCCATTAACATAATTCCATGTTCTAACATTGTTGAGGATGGCAATCTTCATGGCTTCGACAATGACTTCTTCTGATTCATCAAAGAATTGCCCATCAAGCCAATACCCGATTTCTTCGCTTAGAAAAGAAGATATAGTCCCGAATCCATTTTTCTCCCAAAACACAAAAACGTTAGGTTTGTCCTTTACTACTACTACTAATTCTTTATTGTCTTTAACATTGTCTTTAATACTGTCTTTAGAGACCCCCTCAACCCTTGTTGCATAAGGGTTTTCTGACTGTCGAAGTTCCTGTTTTGGTAACTTTGGAGTTACTGTTTCGGTAACTTTCGAGTTACTGTTTTGGTAACTGGTTACTGAATCGGTAACCTCAAAGTTCCTGTTTTGGTAACCTGAACTTACTGTTTCAGTAACTTCCCTGTTACTGTTTCGGTAACTTTCTTCACCGTTAGTTCCTATTTCAGTAACTTTTGGGTTACTATTTTGGTAACTTTCAGTCGATAAACTTCCTGTTTTGGCAACCTTTTTTCGATCTCTCTCTAACAAATTAATGTGAATTAACTTTGAAAATTCATCTTCATTCCATGTTCTAATCGGCGCTATTTCCCACTTTTCACAATCCATTTCTAAGGCGAAGATCATCCGATCCCGATCCCAACTTAGAACCCTTGCCCCCTCCAATCCTTCCAATTCCTTTCTAATGTGCGTGTTTCTTACCCCACAAATTTCAAAGTTCTTTAACCTCGGTATGTATGCCGAATCGCTTTGACAACCGATAGAAAGTCGGAGAACAAGGTGCAAGATGGACAATTGCCTCTTAGAAAAATCACGTCTGATAATCTCGTCTAATATTTTATTTTCGATGCCAACAAAACTTTTCGATGGAGGTTTTGCCATGCTACACCTCTCCCGTTTATTTCTATATCTGGCTTCGCCGAGGGATCATTCCCTCGGCATAAGTCCCCATTAATCGAAATTAATTTCTCCTTCTTCGCTCGTTTCCTCTGCATCGGAAGCTTCAAAAGGAATATCCAACACATCGACTGGCATCGGATCCTCTGTAATGTCCTTCCTGACTACCTCGTCCTGCGTCGCCGCCTGCTGGATCTCAATGCTGATCGGCAGGTACTTCCACATATGACGCACAACCGTTTTCTTTGCCATTTCCTCATAGTCCGTTACCCACGGACCGCCCTTAGATGCCGCGCTCCTATTTCGACGCTTGTCAATTTCCTCTTTCGGCATAAATTCAAATTGGTACCCACCGTCTTTAAAGTGGGCGACTGCATAAGCTCCAATGAAATCCCCTTGATCACTCATGGCTGGTTTGTGTACGAGATTAGGCTTCAATCCGTACTCATACTCAAATTCATCATTTTTATATACCGCGTGGGCGTAAATGCTTTCTATGTTCCCTGATCTGCGCGCCAGGTCGATCATTCCTTTGTAGCCGATAATGAAAGTCGCTTCCTTGCCGTAGGGAATGATATAGCAATGTCCGATAAGGCCAGGCTCCAGGCCCAGCTGAGCCGATTGCATCACTGCCCCCATAAGAGATGGGATGGTGCATTCCAATAGCTTCGGTGTCGTCCTGATCGTTGTTAGCGCAATCCGCGCGAGTCGATCCGCGTCCATGTGAGCTGGCAGGGCCTTTTCGATTTCAGGCGCCATTCTTTTTAAGTAAGCGGCAATCGTGTTTGCAGGGTTGTTATTCGTTGCCGCATTATTTCCTTGTCGGTTAGCCAATTGGTTTTTCAATTCGTTGCTCGTTGCTTTTGTGCTCATAGCAGCCTCCTATTTAATTAAAAGTCTTCTAGCGAGTGTTGTTTTTCTGTATTTCTCAAATAAATCCTCATGGTCTTTTCGGAAAGATTTTGAATCAAATCGAGTCGTCTCGTAACTTCTCCAAGTAACCTCTCTATCTCCGATAACCCCAGATTCAAAATCACCTAGCATCGATTTCAGTTTGTTTTCATACTCTTTCCTTGTTGTCTCTAAATCCTTCTCGTCTTGCTTTAGCTGTTCGATGGCAGTGATCAAAGCGTTAGCTTCATCAGGAAGCTCCGTTTGACTGCCATCCTCGCTTTTAGGGTAAAGTTCACTTAAAAGTTTGGTGGATGCGTCACTTCCATCGAACGCAGGAGGGGCTTTCTTCAATACATGCTCCTCCCAAAACTCTTTCCCGATATCGAAAAGGTACTGAATTAATTCGTCGTCACGCTCGACATATTTCATAATGAATTTATTGCCGCCGATCAAGGTTGCGAAGTAACCCCATTGCAAACCTGTCACAAACAAATACCATTGAATCTGTGTTAAGTAGCTTGCTGGAACTTCATCATCAGTCCATTGATCCTTCAAGTACTCTGAGGTTGTTTTAACTTCTAAAATGCCGTGCCCTTTCTCTCTATCAATAATGAGCCGGTCAATGTTTGCCAGCGCCCACTCATGCTCTAGATGCTGCAGAATTGCGTTTCTCCTTTCGACTCTGAATCCTGTTCTAAAAGAAAATTCTTTCGCAACAACATCTTCTAAAATTCTCCCGAAGTACATAGCCTCGTTATCTTCTTGCTCTGGCAATTCCCCTAGCTTGTCCATATAAACAGAGACAGGAGAACTCCATTTATTAATGCCGCATATCGCGCCAATGTCCGAACCCGTAATTCCTCTCCTGCGCCATTCAAGCCATTCCTTATCAGTAATATCAGTTGTATTCACCAACCTGATCGCTTGCAAGCCCTACCCCTCCTAAGCTGTTTTGTACTCCCTGATTTCCGTTGCAGTAACGTCCTTAATGTCCTCAAACTCCATTTGGTCAAAAGCGTGATCCCAATCGATCTTTTCACAAATTAAATCCCGAAACTCTTGATCCGACAGCTTATCCAGGTTCTCCGAAGACATATCAACTTCAATTTCATAACCTAAATTGAGCCTTACTTTTCCACGAATCTTGATCATTTCTATTTCACCTCTCAAAAAGGTTTGTGGTATACTCGAATCAACTTAAAAAATCTAACGCCATCTTCCCGAATGGCATTTTTTATGCCCTTTTATCTCTAGTCCGCCTCCGCCCACTCTCTTGATACGCAGCAGTGGCGAAAACCAAGGAAAATAACAGCCCAAGCATTCCTGGAACCCAATAACCGTTGACCATCGCTGCGCCCGAAATAGCTGCTAACAAAATGCATCCGCCTATCATTCGTTCACCTGCTTCCTATTATTTTTAATGGATTGGATCCATCGTCACGACCGAGAACCCAGGAGGAAGCTCCCGATCATGACGACAGGACCAAGCCTGTCGTTGCTGGACGATCCAGCAGATGTTATAATAATTCCAGACGATCAACATTTAACTAATAAACAGTAAGCAGGCCCCAAACCTAGCTTGCTGTTTTTCTTTTTTCACGAGAAATCCTGACCTTTATGACTTCATCCAGACACGCAAGCATCTTCGGGTTATCTAACGCCTGACCACACATTTGCCGCACTCTCCACGCGGGCATTAACTTACTAGCCGCAATTACCATTACCACCAAACAATCCCCTTTCCTATGTAGTAAGCGCCCACACGACCATCGTCGATACCGTTGATATGATTTGCATGACAGCCGCTACATCGACACCGCATATGATTGCGGCCGCTATCTCTGGGGCTCCCGTCACTTGAAACCAATCGACTAAATCCCTTACCTTTAAAGCCAAGTAATTGTTCTCAAGCCTTGATACATTACTCCTTGATAGGTGTAACTTTTCTGCCATCTCCTCTTGGCTGAGCCCCGCTTTAAGTCTTGCTTCCTTAAGCAATGGACCGTACATCATCGTTACGATTCACCCCCTTTCAACGTGCAGGATTTGCACACTTGCAAAAACTGGACAGTCAACTCTATCTCTATCTACTAAAATTAGTTTTAGTAGATTCAAAGTGATTGCAAAAAAGAGCTTGTCCACTTGGACGCCAGGGCGGTTACGCCCCATGAGAGTCCTCCTTTTCGGACTCCTGCTCTTCCAAGGCCCAAAGCGACTCCGCTAAAATCCTGTTCATCTGCTTCACTTCTGGAAGGTCGGCATTTTCTTCGAACCACTCGCTACGCTCTTTCGGACTCATGAATGGAAGGATAGAACGGATTTTAATTGTGGTATTGCCGATCTGCGTTGTGAATACTGGACGATCATTGTTATTTTGTTGCATGTCCTCATCCCCCTTTTTTCTATGTCTATGCGGGGAACGGAGTGGGACAACCCTGTTAGTTTGATTCATGTTCAACCTCCTTTGACCAAAGAATCTTTGAAAGGATGACCTGTTATGCCCGAACTACTTATTCATCAATTAATGGATGAAATACATATTTTGAAAACTGAACTTGCGAGTATTAAACAGACTCAAGTTTCAAGTAACGAGCTGATCACTTTACTTGCCGAAGACGTGAACGACATTAAGGCTGATTTACACTCACTTAGATTGCAGTCAGTCACAGATCGCTAGAGGTCAGCCGCTTAATTAGCTGACCTTTCTCGGAATCCAGTTTGCAACGTATCGGATAGCAATTTGTAATTCTTTGCGCTTTACATCTTTGTATGATGCAACTGCAAACCGATCTTTGATCTCGCGATAGATTTCACGAAACAGTTGTGAGCGTTCATTTGGTTCGTCGCTCAGTTCATAGACTTTAGTTGCAACAGCCTTTTGTAATCTACGTTGTTCACCATGATCGAGAGTGATCTGTTCTTCGACCTTCTCGTCGATCTGGGTCACGAGCTTTCTAATCTCGTGTTGTTCTTTGACAATTTCATCATGTCCTTCGACTAAATCGGCGGTAGTTCGGAGGACTGTAACCAGTGCTTGGTCCTTTGATAGAGGAACAACATTGCTCTGAATGTGTTCGCGCATCCTTTTAAATTCTTGGATGAACATAACTTTCATCTTCATGGCTTCTGGCGTTACGTAAGCCATAGCAACTAATGTAAAAGCATCTTCCGAAAGATTGATTTTTCTATAAGTCCGACCACGGTCATTCTTATAATCTGACTCCTCAAAGTTGTGGAGTGAGAATTCGCTTTCGCCAGACTGATTCAACTTTTCAATTTGGGTTTCAATATCGCGAATAACAATGTCATGACGTTTGTTGAATACCTCAGCGACCGTAAGACTGTCTGTTACTGGTTTATTGTTTGCGATAAATACTAGTTGGCTCATAGGCGCCTCCTTTGGTCTGTCTGATTTTTCCCCTCTCTCATGTGGTACTATTTTCATAGAGAGGGGGTGAAAGGAATGTTAAAAAGAATAGACCCAGAAAAATTTGCTTTATCCGTTGTTAGTTCATCTTCTGCAATAAGCGACTCCCCAGAAGCTATTGCAAAAGAAAAAATTGAAATTTACGTAGCTTCATATAAAGAAGCTGAGGATTATAACAGAACTGTTGTTAAAGCAAATCGACAAGAAGATCACAAAAAGTTTTATGGTGAAAAGTAGGTTTATTTTTCTTTGATGTGTACGAGGATGGTCTTTGCTATAAGGTAAAGATCATCTTCGTCCCAACCTAGCTCATGAGCGAGTTAAAGCACTCTTTCAACCATCGGAAACACCTCTAACGGATGAGCAAGAAACTGCTTCGCCACCTAGCTCACCTCCTTTCGGGGGTTGGATTCTATTTTTGATGATGAATGACGCGTTTCGTGACATTCATCATCAAAAAAAAACGTCCAATCAATCTTTAGAGCTTTTGCAATTCTTTTTGCTACAGGAACACTAGGCATTCTTTTATCTTGTTCAATCATTGCATAAGTGGTTCTTGCAATAGATGACCTGTTGGCCACTTCTTCTTGTGTAAGTCCGAGTTGGTTACGCTTATTTACCAACCATAACCTCATACTTATCACCACCTCTTTGTCACGTTTAGTGTACTTATGTCTTTATAATATTACACATTTCGCGTATAGTCAATACTCTTTTACACTTTTTGTGTAATTGATTGATGTCACTCATTGTGTAGTTATAATTGAATTATATGGAGGTGATCAAATTGTTTGGTGATCGTTTAAAAAACCTAAGAAAAGAAAAGAAATTACGCCAAGAAGATGTAGCTAACAAAATTGGAACCGCCAGAACTACATACGCAATGTATGAGCAAGGCAAGCGCGAACCTGATAATGAAACCCTCCTGAGACTTTCTGATTTCTTTGGTGTAAGTGTCGACTTCCTGCTAACCGGGGAAATGAAAGGACAATTAATGATTGACTTTAATAAAGAGGATGTAACTTCTTTTATTGAAGATCCGGCACACGTAAAGTTTTCTAATCGTTTCAGAAAACTCGCCGAGGATCACAACATGGATCCATCTAAATTAGCAATAGAATTTGGAGTATCTGATGAAAACATTCGTGATCTTATGAATTATAGATCGCTTCCTAGCAATGGATACTTAGAGGAAATTTCGAAGTTCTTTAACGTATCAACTGACTACCTTCTAGGACGGACTGATGATCCTCGGGGAGTACACTCAACAAACAAAGTCACCGTTGCTGGTCAAGAAATCAACCTATCTTTAGATGAATTGAAACTATTTGAAGAGTTGAGGAAGCACCCCGTCCTCTTCCACGACTTGGCTACGAATCCAGAAGCAAAAGTAAAAGAACTTATCAAGCTCTATAAGATGAAGAAGATATTATTGGATGAAGACGATGAGGAATTTGGGGAAGGGTTTGGGGAGTTGGAAGATTAGATAAAAGTTGAGGTGAGGAAGTGAGAAAAAGTTACGGAAATGAAGAACTCGAAGAAGGTTTTCGAATCTTCTTTAAACCGTATTTAGAGGGGTATAGAGAGCGTGTAAATACTCTTTATCCAGATGAACACGCCGACAGCGACATTTTCACTTATATGAAACCAGTACATCTTCACGTGCTGCTGCATGATAGCGACACACACCTTCTATTTGCAAGGGATGAAGAGGATGGATTAACGTTCATTGATTGTATGGCTATTGATGAAGATGAATTCGATCATATTTCAAGCAGCTCGGATAAATTGATGAATAAATTTGTTTATTCCGTATCCGGATTGAACGATTATTTAACCGTTTTTCATTTTAGTAGGTTGGGGGAATATGCAGGCATTTCCTTTTCAGAGTCTAACAGAGGCACTTTAGTAGGTTCCGCAAGGAAATGGGGAGTCGAAAAGGCTGATGATCACTATTCCGCATATAAATTTAGTAAAGCACTAGAAAGAGCCATCTCCCCTTCGATCGAACTTGCAACCATTAATACAGATGAAGTACTTGAACGTGTGCAAGACCCTTCATTTCAATATGAATTTGGCGAATCCGCTAAAGCTTATAATGCAGGATTATATTTAGCTGCCGCTTCAACCGCTGGTATTGCTTTGGAAAATATACTAAGACTGATAATTACTAAAGTGTTCGGGCGGGATAAGCTTCCAAGTAAGTCATATATTATAGATTCTCTTCTTGTTTTAGATAGGAAAAAGGTGTTGCCCGGAAGATTGCGGAATGAAGTTTGGGCACAAAACGGCATTCGGAATAGCAATGCGCACACTAATGAAGATCCGGTGAAAAAAGAAACAGTTGAAACGTTATATAGACTCATCAACGAGTTGTCATTCTTTATTACTTAATTTTTCTTTGGCCTTTTTAAATTGACCTAATAATATACCGGCTTCTTCAATGCCCCATTCATGAAAATCTGATTCCAATGCAGAAATAATTGTTTCGATTTCATCAAATGTTAATGCGACGAGCGACACTTGCGTTTCAATAACTTTCATATTATCTCCACCCTTCTTAACTTGATTGTACTATACAAAGGCAGTGGTTTCATGCGACTTAAACAACAAATACATACCGACTACTGGGAAGAACGCGCCAACAAAGTACTCTCCCACTTCAACTATAACTTCCCAGATGAAATCGATATGTACGACATCTGTTGGCGTTACGGCATTCGGATCATGCCTCTTGATTACCCATTTCTAGATCAATATGTTCAACTGGAATCAATTGAGAACTTAGATGCCTTTTCCATTCCAAAAGAAAAAGGACGACGAGGGATAATATTTATTAGAGAAGATCTAAATTCGATTGAAAAGAAACTATTGCTTGCAGAAGAATTTTGTCACATCTATTCGCACCACACATCACAATTAAACTTAGACAAGCATGGTGTTGCAAAAATAGAAAACCAAGCAAAGAGGATGTCCGCTTACTTATTAATGCCTAGTAAATTTATCGAAACTATTTATGATGCCGCGGTCGATGAAGCTGTTCTAATCACGGATATTGCGGATTACTTCCTCGTAACAGAGGAATTCGCTCACTATCGAATGGAACTGATATTTAACCGCAGAGTAGATGGCTTCTCTTTCTTAAAAGGGAATATTGGGACCATTCAGTGGTTTGAGTAAGCAATTTTTGTTCAGAGAAGTTTCACGTGAAGGAACAAACAGGTTGAAGCCCTTGATCAGGCTATACGATCTCTTCATAATTGAAGTATATATGAATATAAATTAGGGGAGAAGTCTATCATGTTAACAGATAAAGAAGCAAAACAACTCTTCGAAGCAATAAAGGATTTAGTAGAAAACAAACCAATTGACTTTCCCCAATTAGGTGATTCGATACAACTGGATGTTGTAAGCACTTTTGATAACGACAGGTTTATTATAGACATACAACGAAAAGGGCAAATTAACATAAAAAAATGTACTTACCAAACAAGGTATCAAAGGGTTGTTCCTTTATTTAGAATTGACATCGAAGGTCCGCCACATCAAAATCCAGATCTTGAGATAATCCCTTGTCCACATATCCATGTATACCGTGAGGGGTTTGGGGATAAATGGGCCTATCCTTTGGACGAATATATCGATACAGAAGCAAGTGATTTGGGTAGGGTGCTCTTTGATTTTTTGAAGTATAATAATATTAGAAACATACCTCAAATTCGGTATCAGGGAAGTGATTTGTTTAATGGATCTTCAGGGGAAACTTAAAAGTTCATATTTGGACTGGTTAAATGAAAGAATTTCATTGCGAAGTATAAACGGAGCCATTGAAATTACCTCTCCTATGTTGGATCGGCATAATGACTTCCTTCAGATTTATGTCGTGCCCGATGGAGATGCATTCAGGCTCACTGATGATGGATATATAATTAATGATCTTCTTATGTCCGGTTGTGAAGTTGACTCAACTCCGAGAAGAAAAGAGATTTTTCAGTTATTGTTGAATGGTTATGGAGTCCAAAGATCTGACAGGGACGAGCTTTTTATAAAAGCTGACATTGGTGACTTCCCGCAAAAGAAACACTTGCTCCTCCAGGCGATGCTATCAGTAAATGATATGTTTATGGTAGCAAGACCACATGTACAAAGCATTTTCTTAGAAGATGTGGAAAACTTTTTATTAGATAATGATATTCGTTTTTTCGAAAACATCAACTTTAGTGGAAGAAGTGGCTATAGTCACACGTTCGACTTTGGAATACCAAAATCAAAAGCTAGTTCAGAAAGGCTCATAAAAACAATTAACCATCCCACAAGGGATGCTTCACAAGCCCTGTTGTGGGCGTGGAGTGATACGAAAGAGGCTAGAAAAGGCGATCCAACCCTTTATGCTTTTTTAAACAATTCAGATTCAACTATAAAAAACGACGTCATTGATGCTTTATCAAGATATGATGTTAAAACCGTGCTTTGGACTGAAAGAGATAAATACATCAGTGAATTGACCGCTTAAAACGGATAATTGATACTGGTGTATTTTTATTTTTCCCTAACGGTATGATCATAAGGAGGTTATCGCATGCAACGCCCCACTAACTTAGACGTTTTTATCTATTTGAGGAAGAGTCGTAAGGATATAGAAGAAGAACGTAAGGCAATTGAAAATAATACTCACTTTGACACGCTGGATAAACACAGAAATGAGTTGCTGGAACTCGTTAAGCGCGAGAAGCATCATGTTGTGGACATTTTTTCCGAGGTCGTATCCGGTGAATATCTGTCCGAGAGAGATGTTGCACAAGAGATGTTGAGGCAAGTTGAGGAAGGATCTGTTGACGGGGTCGTTGTCATGGATCTGGATCGACTAGGCCGCGGTGACATGATCGATGCAGGGACCATTTTTCGCTCCTTTAAGTATTCCGAGACGCTGATCATCACGCCCCACGAAGTCATCAATTGTAACTCTGAGGGCGCAGAGCTGTTGTTTGGGATCAAGTCCATTATAGCCCGTGAAGAATTAAAGCAGATCAACAAGAGGCTACAGGGCGGTCGTAGAAGGTCGGCAAGGGATGGCAGATCGATCACCCGCAGGCCGCCATATGGATACGACAGGGATGAGGATTTAAAGCTGATCCCCAACCCAGATCAGGCATCGGTTATTAAAAAGATTTTTGAGTTGATATCTAATGGACAAGGACGACAAGCTGTAGTAAAGCAGTTGGACTCGCTAGGCTATAAGCCGCCAGAGGGCGATCTTTGGGAGCAATCCACTATTAGTTATATTATCAAAAATGAAGTGTACCTGGGGCACATCGTATGGGGCAAGCGACGAAATATAAAAAGGAATGGCAAGTATATTTCGAGGGCCGTTCCACCAGATCAATGGACACGCCATGACAACGCCCATGAGCCCATTATATCGCAGGAACTGTTTGACCAAGCGAATCTTGCTCTAAGTAGTCGCTGGAGACCCCCAACACGAGATGGGACTACGCTTACCAATCCTTTAGCTGGTATTGTGAAGTGTGGCGTATGTGATCGTGCCATGTACTATCTACCAAAAAAGGATCGTCCGAACCCCCAATTTCGATGCATCAACTCTCGATGCCAAGGCATACAGAAAGGCGCCATGTTTTATTTGGTAGAAGAAAGATTGATAGAGTCACTTAGACATGTCGTAAACGAATTTGCGACCAACCAAAAAATGATTGCATCCGCTTCACCGGACAACAAAAGCAACCCAGAAGAAATTATCGGGCGGAAGAAAAAGCAAATAGAGAAACTGGAGAGTGAAATAGAAGAGTTAAATCAGATGCGACAGACTGCCTATGAAATGTTGGAACGAAAAATATACACCGAGGAAATCTTTCTTGAGCGCCAGAAGGCAAATTCAGAAAAGATGAAAGATGTTGAAAAATCCATTGCGGAGCTTCAGGATGAAATTGAACTGGAAGAACATCGGATGAAACACCAAAAGACGATCATCCCAAAAATCCGAGCTGTTTTAGAAACATATAATAAACTCGATGATCCAGAGAAAAAAAATAACCTTCTCAAGTCGGTCGTTGAGAAGGCGCACTTCATCAGAAAAAAGGAATGGACCAAAAGGGACCATTTTGAATTAGAAGTTTTTCCAAGGCTGCCCTGATCGGCGGCCTTCTTTTGGTTATATGGTGGTTAACTATACTGATTTACCTCCCCGTACCCGAACATGTTCGAACGCTCCATTAATTCTTTTACTAATCGGGTGCAGCGTTCATTATCCGATGTCAGGTTATCGCCATCTGAAAAATGGAACGGGTAAATATTGTATTGCGAAGGCGGATATCTCGTATCGATAATTTCCAACGCCTTCCGATAGGCGGATGAGCAGATCGTCCCTCCACTCTCGCCCCTTGAGAAGAAGTGCTCTTCTGTAACCTCTTTCGCTTCGGTATGATGGGCAATAAATACGATTTCAACCTTCTCATACTTGGTGCGTAAAAATCGGGTCATCCAAAAGAAAAAACTACGCGCGATATACTTCTCAAACACACCCATACTCCCACTGGTATCCATCATGGCAATGACTAAGGCGCTTGATTCAGGCTTGGTAATTTCATCCCATGTTTTAAAGCGAAGATCATCATTCGTAATATTCTCTAGCTTGGCCTTTCCTTCCATCGCGTTTCGTTTAATCGCTTCAAGGATCGTCCGTTTTTTGTCGATGTTCCCCATCAGACCCTTTTTGCGAATATCATTGAATTCGATATCGGTGACAACGATCTCTTGCTGTTCTTTTTGTTCTAGGTTAGGTAGCTCCATTTCTGAAAAGAGCATCTCTTCCAACTCTTCTACAGAAATTTCCGCCTCATAATAGTCCTCGCCAGGTTGATCTCCCGCTTCTTTTCCTTTGCCGGGCGCTGGAGCGGGGGAACCATCGCGGGCGATCACATCGCCCACTTTGGATTCTCCGTCCCCCTGACCAACCTGCTTACTCTTATTATAGTTATAACGGAATCGATATTCGTCCAACGAACGGATAGGAATTTTCACTAGATCCCGACCATCTGATAAAATAATGCTTTCTTCGCTAACAAGGTCCGGCAAGTTTTGCTTGATTGCCTCTTTCACCTTTTCCTGGTGCCTGAGTTGATCCTGATAGCCTTTGCGATGAAGTGACCAGTCTTCTTTAGAAACGATGAACAATGGCTCTTTCATCTTATTCCTCCTCGCCTATCGGCTACATCCATTACACTTCGGCATAACGATAATACGATGATTGATCTAGCGATTTAATAAGCTGCCAACATAGCGCAGAAGTTCATTCGCGCAATAAGGACAGTAGTTATAGTCATCGATCAGACGTTTTGTCACTTCATTTACTTTCCTCAGTTGACTTTCATCAGGTGTTTTTGATGAGGTCGTAATTTTTACGACATCTTTTAGATCCGCGAATAATTTCTTTTCAATCGCTTCTTTTAATCGTTCATGATTATTATATTCAAAGCGTCTCCCTTTGCGCGCAAAGTGCGAAATGCGAATCAGAATTTCTTCACGGAACGCTTTTTTTGCATTTTCAGAAATCCCAATTTGCTCCTCAATCGATCTCATTAACTTCTCATCCGGATCGAGCTCTTCTCCCGTCACTGGGTCACGCATTCTCGTTCGATTGCAATAGGATTCAACGTTATCCAAGTAGTTATCCATTAACGTTTTTGCTGACTCCTCGTAAGAATACACGAATGCTTTTTGCACTTCTTTTTTTGCTACTTCATCGTATTCCTTGCGGGCAACGGAAATAAAGTTCAAATAACGCTCTCTTTCTTCTTTTGTAATCGAAGCGTGTTGATCTAACCCTTCCTTAAGAGCCCTTAAAATGTCTAAAGCGTTAATGCATTCCGTATCGCGTCGGATTAACGCGCTAGAAATACGGTTAATAACATATCTGGGGTCAATTCCGGACATCCCTTCATCCAGATGCTCATTTCTTAACTCTTTAATATCGGCCTCTTTAAATCCTTCTACATTTTCTCCATCATACAACTTCATTTTCTTGAGTAGATCCATCCCTTGCTTCTTTGAATCTTTTAATCTCGTTAAGATGGAGAAGATCGCAGACGTCCTCAAGCCATGCGGCGCCACGTGCACATGGCCAAGATCACTTTGACTAATTAACTTCGCGTAAATCTTCTCTTCATCCGAAACTTTGAGATTATAAGGGATTCTCATCACAATAATTCGCGATTGCAAGGCTTCGTTCTTTTTATTACTAATAAAATTGCGATATTCCGTTTCATTCGTATGAGCAACAATCAATTCATCCGCGGAAATAAGCGCAAACCGTCCGGCTTTAAAATTCCCTTCCTGTGTCAATGAAAGCAAGTTCCAAAGGAACTTCTCATCACACTTCAACATCTCCTGAAATTCCATTAGTCCGCGGTTGGCCTTATTTAACTCCCCATCGAAACGATATGCTCTCGGATCAGATTCAGATCCAAATTCAGCGATCGTGGAAAAGTCAATGCTACCGGTCAGGTCGGCGATATCTTGCGATTTCGGATCAGATGGGCTAAACGTCCCAATCCCCACACGATCCTTCTCAGATAAAATGATACGCTCCACGACGACATCCTCAATTCGACCGCCATACTCTGTCTCAACCATCATCCGTGTATACGGATTCAATTCACCTTCAATTTTGACGCCAAATCTTTCTTCAAACTCAGGGCGCAAATCGTGCGGAACGAGCAACAACGGTTCTTGGTGCATCGGGCAACCTTTTATTGCAAACACAGCGCCTTGATCCGTCTTCGAATATTGCTCAAGACCCTTCTTTAACATACTCACAATTGTTGATTTCCCGCCACTGACAGGCCCCATCAACATCAAGACACGTTTTCTTACATCTAGCCTCATCGCCGCAGAGTGGAAATATTCTTCCACTAATTTTTCAACCGCTCGATCTAACCCAAAAATCTCTCGGGTGAAAAATTTGTACTCCTTCGTGCCGTCCTCATTTTGCTCGATGCCGGCGTCCTTAATCATGTTATATACTCTAGAATGGGCGGTTTGAGCAATCTGCGGAGTCTCTTTCACTAACTCAAGATATTGCGCAAACGTACCCTCCCAGGCCAACTTCTTTTCATTCAAGCGATGCTCATTCAAGCGTCTAATAATATCCATGAGGGCCTCCTCTCCTTTTATCAGAAAAACCGACATTGGGGGATAAGTTTAGTAAGGTTTAAAGCCAAATTTACCTAATATATATTCGGCCATTTCCAGTGACATGCCACTAAACATAAAGTTAAACATGAATGATTCCAGTACTTGACAGCCCTAGCAAAGCCCTATTTGCAATATTCTTATTCCTTTTTTGTTGTCCATTCGCTATAATGAGAGTTGAAATTTCAGGAAGTTTACGTACTATTTTTAAGATTTTTGGAAATAAACATAGTAGCATTAAAAAGGAGGTGTAATGATAATGGGTACATTCATTCCATTGTTTGTGCTTGCTAGCTTCTTGTTCTTCATCCTGACATCTGGCCATGATGAAGACAAGACATGGGGTTTATAATCCAATGTATAAAAAAAACACCTTCCTTATGACAAAGAAGGTGTTTTTTATTTTTTCTAGAAAAGAGGCACAACAGATCCTTCATACTTCTCTTCGATAAACTTTTTAATTTCTGGCGAATTTAGCGCTGCTGCTAGCTTCTTGACTGCATCTCGATCCTCACCCTCGCGAACGGCTAAAATATTAGCATAGGTTTCGGCGGCAAGAGAGTCTGCCGATTCTGTAGCCAATGCGTCAGCAATTGTAAAGCCCGCGTCAATCGCATAGTTTCCATTAATGACAGCATAATCGACTTCATCAATCATCCGCGGAATTGTCGCTGCTTCCAATTCTCGAAAAACAATATTTTTTGGATTTCCTACAACATCACTTGTCGTAGCATTTAATCCCGCATCCTCATTTATCGTAATTAATCCTTGAGCTTGTAGAAGCTGTAACGCTCTTGCTTCGTTCGTTGGATCATTCGGAATCGAAATGTGCGCCCCGTTTTCTAGATCCTCTAGCGACTTTGTTTTGCCAGGGTAGATGCCTAACGGTTCAAAGTGGGTGATCGCTTCAGCGACAAGCTTTGTTCCATGTTCCTCATTGAATTTATCCATGTAAGGTTTGTGTTGGAAAAAGTTCGCGTCCAAGTCTTTGCTGTCAAGGGCCTGATTTGGAATCACATAGTCTGTAAACTCTGTAACATCAAGCGTAATTCCTTGCTCAGCCAAAAGCGGCTTCACTTCTTCTAGTATTTCCGCATGAGGTGTTGGAGAAGCGCCAACGATTAGCGTCACATTTGTGTCCGCTTCACCCGTCGCTCCTTCTTTGTTATTATCGGTAGCTTGTTGTCCACCGCCACATCCAGCCAGTAACACCAAGCCGCTAAGCAGGATTAGGAACGGCGTAAAAAACTTCTTCATCTTTAAATTCCCCCATTTTATAAAAATTGTTTTCTAACGATGATAGCTTGTCTATATAAGCCCGTTAAATTGCTGCTGACGCAACGCTTCATAGAGCACAACAGCCGCTGTGTTGGACAGATTAAGCGACCTCGTCCCATTCATCATCGGAATCCGAATCACCTGTTCGCGATGCGCCGCTAAGATAGACGCTGGAATCCCCGACGTTTCCTTGCCAAATAGGAGATAATCCCCGTCCTGATACACAGGGTCTGTGTGATTCATGCTTCCCCCCGTCTCCACTAGGTACATCGCTCCTCCTCCCTTTTTACTTAAAAAGTCCTCATACGATTGATAGTGTGAAATCGTGACTTCCCGCCAATAGTCTAACCCCGCCCGCTTTAAATACTTGTCCTCCGTTGAAAATCCAAGAGGGTGAATCAAGTGCAGATGTGTCCCTGTGGCCGCGCAAGTCCTCACGATATTCCCCGTATTCGCGGGGATTTCAGGTTGATACAACACAATATGAAAAGGCATTCCCTTTCACCTCTATCCGCCGAGTCATTATATGATGATTATACTTTTTTCTGCAAGCAAAAGAAAGAAGTTGAAGATGACAAATCCCCAACTTCTATTCTTTGATATGGATGAACGTATATTTTGTGTTTTCGGTCCACGCGTGAGAATCGCGATATTCCCAATAACGACGGCGGCTATTGATCGTATGCGCATTGACAAGCGGCATCCCATTCGGATCCTTGGCAACAACGATCGTATTGTGTTGATAGCGACCGTCCCCGTCCCAGTCATAACAAATCACATCACCAATCATCAATTCTTCGGCTGATTGCTTCACCTCAGCGCGCGATCCATGTTTCGTTTTTGAATTAGTCAAATATAACATTAAACTGTGAGCGACAGACCAACTGTAGCTCCAATTTGAACTACCCTGAAACCACCAACCTTGGCCTCGTTGCCCACTGACATCTAACGAAAGACCCCCCGCATGCAAACATTGAGACACAAAGTTTGTGCAATCGACGTCAAATTTTGGATAAGCCGGATTGTAACGATCCCACCATAGTTCCGCATAACGTTTGGCCTTGGCCCGATTGTATCTTCCTTGAGTCCGCGGTTCTTCTTCGTTTAACAGTTGCTCCTCCGTATTTGGTAGGGCTAACGTTTCGATCGCTGGTTCTTTATCTTTTTCAACAGTTTCTTTTCCTAACACATGATCTGAAACAATTCGCCATGATCCTTGCCACTTTTTTAAAGTGAGTTTTCGTAACTGTTGCTCTTCACGCTCCATGAACTGCTGATTAATCTGGTACAGCTTCCAAAAACTCCAACTTAATACTAGGATTACCTTATCTTCGGATTGATGAATCATTTGAAAATCTCGAATCGTTGTTTTGCTTTTTAGTGGTCTGGCATTTCGATTTTGGAGAATAGCCCGCCCGCGTATAAGCCGCGCCTGCTCTGCGCTGTCCTCTCCGTTCGGTTCAAGATAAGATGTCAATTCTTCCGTACTGCCTTCTATATGCAGCTGGTTTAATTTTTCAAAGTATCTCTTCAACGTATTGAGCCAAGCATTTTCCATTTTACATACTCCTTCACACTTATGCTTTTAGAAACTCATCGATTAAGCATATGTATGAAAGCGCCAGACTTTAACCAACGATCTGCTTTTCAAAGTCTAACAAGTATGTTTTTATTTCTAGTCCACCGCCATAACCAACTAGCGACCCGTTCGCCCCGATCACGCGGTGACATGGAATGAAGATGGAAAGCGGATTTCTATTGTTTGCTCCGCCGACCGCGCGAACGGCTTTCGGCGAGCCCACCGCCACTGCCACATCTTTATAGGCGTGGACCTGACCATATGGGATATTTTGCAGTTGGCGCCACACCTTTTTTTGAAAATCCGTGCCGTATAGGTCCATTGGAACGGTAAATTCTGTCCGCTTTCCGTCAAAATATTGATCCAGTTGTTCGACCGCCTGCCGCGTCCATTCCGTTTGTTGCCCGATCAAACGATACGAATCGAGTAGTTTCTTCGCCCATTTTCCAAGTTCCTCGAAAACAGTCGGTCCAGAACCGAAACAAACATGACAGATCCCACGTTCTGTGGCTGCCACCGTAATTGGACCGATCGGACTCGACATCACCTCATAAAAGACATCTTGTTGCTTGCCCATCGTTACATCCCCTTCTTACCCTCATCAAGCATGCCCAACGCGTGGTTGATCTCTTCTTTTACTTCGTCATCTTTCTCCACGGAAAGCGCTGCGTCTAATGCTTGTCTAGCTTGCTCTCCCCCGATCTTCCCCAATGCCCACGCGGCTGTGCCGCGCAAGGGCGGTCTCACATCCTGATTTAACACCTCGATTAGATCCGGCACGGCGCTGACATCCTTAAAATGAGCCAAGCCTAAAATCGCATTGCGTTGCAGCGGTTTTTTACCGCGCCAAGCTGCCGCCGTGGGACCGAACGTTTCCCGGAATCGCTTGTTCCCAATCGTGAGCAGCGGTTTTAAGAGCGGCTTTGCCAGTTCAGGATCAGGCTGAAATTCAGGATGATGCGTGAAGTTAATCTTCCGATTTTTGGGGCATACTTGCTGACACGTATCACAGCCATAGACCCGGTTGCCGACACTTTCCCGAAATGCTTCGGGCACATAATTTTTTAGTTGGGTAACAAAGGCCAAACACTTTTGGGAATTAAGTTG
Source organism: Ammoniphilus oxalaticus (assembly GCF_003609605.1). Taxonomy (NCBI): domain Bacteria; kingdom Bacillati; phylum Bacillota; class Bacilli; order Caryophanales; family Paenibacillaceae; genus Ammoniphilus; species Ammoniphilus oxalaticus. Next base: position 44,465 of record NZ_MCHY01000013.1, read on the forward strand.
GCCAGGCTGCTCAAACGCGTCCGTCGGACAATGGTCCATACATAATGTACAGTCCCCGCACCCATCTTCAAGCGGTGTATCAGGCGGGAATGGAATCGATGTGATCATCTCCCCCAAGTAGACCCAAGAGCCGAATTCGGGGGTAATCAAACTCGTGTTTTTCCCGACCCAGCCGAGCCCTGCCCGTTCCGCCACCGCGCGATCAGACAGCGCCCCCGTATCGACCATCGACTCACACTTTGCGTCGGGAACGAATTCCAATATATATTCTTCCAGTTGCTTTAATTTTCTTCTTAAAACATGATGATAGTCCTCGCCCCAAGCTGCTCTGGCAACCATCCCGCGATATTGACCAGGCTCTGATCTCGGAGCCTCCTCGATTTTCGTTGGATAGGCAAGGGCAATCGCAATAATCGATTGAGCTTCCGGTAAAATCATTTCAGGATGTGTTCTCATTGCTAAGTCCGCTTCCTCAAAACCGGATTCATAGCCCAGTTTTCGATGTTCAACAAGGCGTTGTTTCAATTCTAAAAAGGGGTCTGCGGAAGCAAACCCGATCTTATCGATCCCGATCGAAGCGGCGTAGTTGATTACTTTGTCCTTGAGTTGTTGAGGGGTCTGCATCCGATTCACCCCTACTTTGGTGTTGCGGCTACAGCGAGCTCATCGCAACGGTTGTTATATTCATTGTCAGCATGACCCTTAACTTTTATAAATTCAACCTGATGTTTTTCGGTTAAGGCAATTAAATCTTTCCAAAGATCCTGATTCTCAACGGGTTGCTTTTTGCTATTTTTCCAGCCGTTTTTCATCCAGTTTTTATACCAGCCTTGTTTAAAACAATTCACGACGTAGGCGCTATCGCTATGAACCTTCGCTACGCACGGTTCCTTCAACGCTTTTAACGCTTGGATCACGGCCATAATTTCCATGCGGTTATTCGTCGTATCCTTCTCTCCGCCCGACATTTCTTTTTTTTGATCGCCAAACATCAACAACGCGGCCCAGCCGCCTGGACCTGGGTTGCCAGAACAAGCCCCGTCTGTGTAAATAATAACTTCTTTCATTTAACTTCCTCCACTATCCATCTATTTCACCACAACGTCCCCCTAAAATGGGAGTGACGTACACGGATGCTAACTTTGGTTGAACTGTTTTTCATTATACCAAATCTCATATGCAGCCCCAAAAAACGAAAGCAGCCAAGCAGGCTGCCTATAAAATAGTGATTTTATTTAAAATTGACTATACGCTTTCAACTTGATGCCGTTCCGATCAATAATTTGTGTTCGCACAAGCGCCTTTTTCTCCATTCTTTCCAAAATGGAAATCATCTCAAACGAACGGTCATTAATGTGCGGGTGCGTTAAAATTTCTTCAATCGTCCATGCTTCTTTTCGACTCGCTAACAGATCCAATAAAAACGCTACGCCTTTTTCCAATTTTGACAGAACTAAAAAATCTAACGCCAGCAAAAACAATTCAATTCTTTTATCCAACGGCTCCTTAGAAGTAGACAATTCTTCATAAAGTTTGTAAACAGACGAATCAATGACCTTCACCTGCTTCCACAACAACATATCAGGTTGTTGACCTACTTCCAACACAGTCAAACGGGCCATGTGCTGCAGCGACTGGTGGACACGATGTAAGGAATCAAGGAAGTAACCTTTTTTCAATAATTGTTTCGCTTCCGAGTAAAGATGGACTATTTTCGTAAATTCAACAAATATGCGCTCGCTATGAACAGCTTCACGCTCAAGTTCAATCACTACATAACGGTGACTCATCTAACCTCTCCTCCTACATTCAAATGGAGTCACCGTATCATTTCTTCGTAACGATGTTCAATTCCTGCTTGAAAAATAAAATGACAAAAATTGAACCGATTTAAAAGACGGACAATCTGTTCTTTTTATCACGTAAGTGCTATACTTACAGGTAAATCTAGGCCCTTGATCGAGTTTGGGAGGTCGAAAACATGTTATTTACCGGTAAATTAAACAGAATGAGAAATTACGCAATGTTAACCTGTTTCTTTGGAATTGGCGTTATGTATATCGGTTATGCGGGATTCGCGGGATTCCTCGGTTCATTTTTCCAATCGATGGTTTTTATGGCTGTCTTTTTCATCCTTGGATTGCTTTGTATACTAGGAAGCTGCGTTTTTTACATGTACATCGGGATGCTTTCTTCTAAAGCCCTTCAAGTAGAATGTCCGAAGTGTAATCGAATCACAAAGTTGGTCGGTAAGACAGACGATTGTATGTATTGCAGACAGACATTGTCGATTGACCCTCAATATGCCCCGAAGCAAGAAGCGGAAGCATAAGCGCGCGACTCGGCGGAGTTGCCCCGCGCTCAGTACACGCTAAACAGGCGTAGGAAGGAACAATACGTTTCTCCTACGCCTGTTATTTTTAGAAGACAACCCTCACGGCAAGCACCGCTCCACTCAACTAGACCAATCTTAATGCTCGGCTTTCTCGCAAAGATCGCATGTTCCGTAAAATTCTAAGCGATGCGAGGAAATTAAAAAGCCGGTTGATTGTTGCGCTTCCTGTTCCAAACGAGCGATCGGCGGACGATCGAAATCAACGATCCTCCCGCAAATGGTGCATATACAATGATAATGATCACTCATATTCCCATCAAAACGACTGGAAACATCCCCGTACGTCAGTTCTCGCACTAATCCTACTTCTTTAAACAATTTCAGATTATTGTACACAGTCGCTACACTCATATTTGGATATTCTGGCTCGATTTCCTTAAAAATTTCATCGGCCGTAGGATGAGTGATTGTCTCCATTAAATAGCTTAAAATAGCTCGCCGCTGTGGCGTCATACGGATTCCGTTATGCTTTAATTTTTCAACAGCGTGATGCAATCGCTCAGCTGACATCACATTACACCTCTCCATGCATGAACATTCATTCCTTTTAGTTTATAAAGTATCCTAGCTTTCTGTCAACTTATTATACGTTATTACAGTGTTAATCACTCGACGCTTCATGCAGTGTCGGTTCTGGTTTGCCAAGTTGGCAATTGACATAACGAGCCGCAATAAACAATAAATCAGATAGCCGATTTAAGTATTGGATGACAATGGGATTTACTTCTTCCATTCGCCCGATCGAAATCGCCCGACGTTCGGCCCTTCTAACTACTGTTCTAGCAACATGTAACATCGCTCCCGCTTTACTTCCACCTGGCAGGATAAACTTCGAGAGCGGCTCAAGACTTAATTCCCATTGATCAATTTTTTGTTCCAAAAACAAAACATCTTCAGCGGTTATCGGCCATGTTACTTTTTTACCGCTTGGTGTCGAAAGCTCGGCTCCAACATGGAACAACTTTGTTTGAATCACATGGAACGCTTTTTGAAAATGGCCCCAGCGCCCCTCCGTTGGAATTTCAGCCATGGCTACTCCAATGAATGAATTGGCCTCATCACATGCGCCGTATGCTTCTACACGTTCATTATCTTTGGGGACACGTTGACCATAAACGAGACTCGTTTCTCCTTTATCGCCTGATTTCGTATAAATTTTCATCGACTATTCCTCCTTTGCTTCTACATTCTCAGCTAGATCTATCTGGCTTTTTTTTGGGCCCCATCGGTCGGTCATTGCGATTTGGGCGGCTCGTCGCTTCTTGGATCATTTTTATTCCGTTGCTGTTGGCTTTGTCGATATTGTTCCAAAAGCTTTTGGAGAGCCTCATCAGAAACTTCAATAAAATAATCCAATTCTCTCATCGTCACTATGCAGTTGTTTCTTCCGTCAACCGTAGTGAAACGGAACAAAATTCTCCCCCCATGAACAACGTCCGCCACTTCCCAGACAAACTTCGTGCCTGTCTTGAAGTGTTTGCCGCGACCATATGTGGGTTCAAACGGCCGATAATTCTCAACAACCCACATAAAATAACCTCCCTTTTTTAGATATTATGCAAGGAGAAAGGGAAGTTTTCTTAAAAAATAAGTTTAGGAGCCCGCTCCTTTGTAATGTCGGACCCCTACATTCCAAACAAACAAACCAATTGCGAAAAAAATTGCCCCCATTAACGGGGTCAACCAAACATAGTTATACAATTCCTGACGCTTCAGAAAAAAAGCGGATGGATAGACGCCGACGAATGCAAATGGCAATACCCACGTTAACAATAAACGGATCGCTTTATTATATATGTCAACGGGATAACGGCCGTAGTTTTGAATGTTGAAAATCATCGGCGAAATCCCCGTTTTCGAGTCGGAAAAAAATCCAATTGCGGCAATGCCCGTATACACACCGCCATAAATCAACACCCCAGAACCGATCAATAAAACAAACATGAGCGGGTCATACCAGGCGACCTGCAATTTTAATTGGATGGCGGCATAGCTCATAATAATTAAGCCAGTTACCGCCCCCGCCAACGATTCGGGTTCCATACTTTCCAACATCACTTGGAACAAATTATGGGCAGGACGCGTCAACACACGATCCATCTCCCCTTTAATAATATAGCGTTCTTGAAAATCCCATAAGTTAAAAAAGGTAGAGTAAAAAGCGTACGGGATAAGAAAAAAGCCATAGATAAAGATGATCTCATCGCGAGACCACCCTTTGATCAATGTCGTATGTTGAAACACGACCAAAATAAAGACCAAATTGACAATCTGAAAAATAAAGTTCGACACAATTTCATTTAAAAAATCCATCCGATAGGTCAACTTTGTTTTTAAATATTGCTTCAAATAATCCCAAAAAAGCCCAAGATAAAACATGCTATCCTCCTTGCACAATCAAGGTTTTCTTCGCCTTCATCCAGAGCAGCTGAATCGGCGCCCACAAAACGAGTGTCCAAATAAGTTGAACACATAAGGATGTTGTAATTTGCTGTCCCGTCGTTCCACCTGTGAAAATCATGCCCGGTAAATAACTGATCGCTTGGAATGGAAGATACTCTAACACTTGTCTCGCCCATTCAGGATAAAAACTAATCGGTAAAATCAACCCCGAAAACAAATCAACAACGACCCTTTTTGCCCGCATAATCCCCTGATTGTTTAAAAGGAAAAAGGCCACAAGTCCGGTCAAAAGGTTAATTTGCGTATTGATCACAAAACTGAAAACTAAACTAACCATATACCAGATCCATGTTACCGTATCTTGCGGAAAAACGATCGGAAATAAAAAGGAAACGATGACCATCCCTGGCACAGAGAAAAATAGCAGGCGGAAGATCCCTTCGCCAAACGCTTGCATCACTTTTACGACTAAATAGTTGTAGGGTCGAACCATTTCAATGGCCACTTTTCCGTCACGAATCTCTAGCGCCATTTCACGATCGATATTATTAAAGTAAAACGCCCGAGCCATCCATGAAATCGCGACATACGTTGTCATCTGCCCTGCCGACAAGCCGCCCATGGTCACTTGCCCGCCATAGATCGCATCCCATAAAAAATAGTAAGCCCCGATATTAATGGAATAGATGATGATCCCCGAATAGTAATTTACCCTGTACGCTAACATCATCAGGAAGCGGATGCGAATCACTTCCAAATACATACTAAACATGGGACATCCCTTTCTGATAAATCTTCTGCACAATCTCCTCCGTGCTCGTCTCCTCGATTCGGATATCGGTTACGTTAACATATGGTGTGATCCGAATGAGCAGGTCCGAGACTGAAATCTGATCACTATGGAACATCGCCTTATATTTAATCGGGTTTTCTTGTTTCCATTCCAGGCTTATTCCTTCAGTATATTTCTGTAAATCACCCAACGCGATCGGTTGATCAAACTCAATCACCGCGCTTTTTCCGCCGCCCCAATTTTCCCTCAGTTTTTTTAACTCGCCGTCGTAAATAATTTTCCCTTCATCTAACATGACAACGCGCGGACAAAGCGCCTCGATGTCACCGAGATCATGTGTAGTCAGCAATACCGTCGTCCCGTATCGCCGATTTAATTCTTGCAAAAATTCGCGGATCTTCATTTTAACCAATACGTCTAACCCAATCGTCGGCTCATCTAAAAACAACAAAGGTGGATTATGGATGAGCGCCGCGGCTAGCTCACACCGCATTCTTTGCCCCAAACTTAGCTTGCGGACAGGACGCGTCAGCAACTTCTCTATTTCCAAAATCTCCACAACTTCGCCCATAAATTGTTTATATTGCGCATCTGGAACACGATATACTTTTTTTAGTAGTCGGAATGATTCCTGAACGGCGATATCCCACCATAATTGGCTGCGTTGCCCGAACACGACCCCAATCGTCCGCACAAACTTTTCGCGTTCATTATGCGGATCCATTCCATTAACCCGTAAATAACCTGAAGTCGGCTGTAAGATTCCTGTCAACATTTTAATGGTGGTCGATTTCCCAGCCCCATTTTCACCAATATAACCGACCATTTCTCCTTGTCCAACTTCAAATGAAATCTCATTGACCGCCCTCATCGTTTGATATTCTCTTGCTAATAGGTCGCGGAAAGCCCCAACCAGACCTTCTCGACTCCGATAAGATTTGAACTCCTTGGTCAAGTTTTTCACTTCAATTCTTTGCATTACCTGGCCCTTCTTTCTTTTTATGTAAAAAAGTTAACCATCTGAATCATTTATGTTACATTGAGTATAACACGTTTTAGGAGGTTGCTTATGAATAGGCAAAGATCTGAACAACTGTACGAACAAGCGCTAGAGTGTATCGTTGGCGGCGTGAACAGCCCTTCACGTTCATTCAAAGCCGTCGGCGGCGGAGCGCCTGTTTTTATGGAACGAGCCGCAGGCGCGTACTTTTGGGATGTCGATGGGAAACAATACATTGACTATTTAGCCGCCTATGGCCCGATAATTACGGGACACGCCCATCCACATATTACGAAGGCGATTACACGCGCAGCAGAAAATGGAACGTTATACGGTACGCCGACTACATTGGAAATCCAATTTGCTACCATGCTAAAAGAAGCCATCCCTTCGATGGATAAGGTCCGCTTCGTCAATTCAGGAACAGAAGCGGTCATGACAACGATCCGCGTTGCCCGAGCCTACACAGGAAGAACGAAAATCATCAAATTTTCAGGATGTTATCACGGGCATTCCGACCTTGTGTTAGTTGCCGCGGGATCTGGTCCAGCCACACTTGGCATTCCCGACAGCGCGGGGATCCCAACATCAATTGCAGAAGAAGTAATCACTGTTCCTTTTAATAATATCGATACATATAAAGCCGCTTTAGACGAATGGGGCGATCAAATTGCCGCGGTTCTAGTCGAGCCGATCGTAGGTAATTTTGGAATGGTCTCTCCAAATCCGAGTTTCCTAGAAGAAGTGAATCGCCTCACACATGAAGTCGGCGCGCTTGTCATTTATGATGAAATCATTACCGCCTTCCGCTTTATGTACGGCGGCGCCCAAAACTTGCTTGGGGTAGAACCAGATTTAACCGCTCTCGGAAAGATCATCGGCGGCGGGCTACCCATTGGCGCTTACGGCGGTCGTAAAGAAATTATGGAAAAAGTCGCGCCGCTTGGACCTGCTTATCAGGCGGGCACAATGGCCGGGAATCCTGCTTCGATCTCGGCGGGAATCGCTTGTCTCGAAGTGTTGCGAGAGCCTGGGATTTATGAACAGCTCGATCGCTTAGGAGCCACGCTTGAAGGTGGGCTCAATGAAGCCGCTCAAAAACACGGCATCGACTTGCAAGTGAACCGAATCAAAGGCGCTCTTAGCACCCATTTTACAAAGGAGCCCGTGACCAATTACGAACAGGCTGAAAAAGCGGATGGCGAAGTTTACGCCCAATTTTTCCGCCAGATGTTGGATCAAGGCATCAATCTTGCTCCTTCCAAATATGAGGCCTGGTTTCTAACGATTGCGCACACGGAAGAAGATATAATTAAAACGATTGAAGCGGTGAACCAAAGTTTTATCAAGATGAAATAGATCCAAATTGGAAAAACAACAAACAGACGCAGGAAAGAGATTTATTTTCTTGCGTCTGTTTGCAATTGATCAGTACGCTGCCCATCGGTGAAAAGCTGACCAAAAGGAACTATTTCGTCAATGAGGAAGGATTATCAATAAATCGATAAAATGAGTCTTCATCCGAGGGATCCAGTTCTCTCACGGGAGTGATCGTCCTCGTTTCAACATCTGTTCCACGAATTTCAGCGATTAACGCATCGCCTTGGAATACTTGCATTTTTTCTAAATCGCCTGGTTCTATTGGAAGTGCTCGGACGGAAAATGATCTTGAAGGAGAAGGTTCCATAATGCCATCCTTTCAATTTAATTTATTTCATTCTCTATATTTCCTATTGCTCATATCTTTTACCCTTTCGCGCAAGATAAAGATGGAGGTGGTATTGTGGCAAAAAGAAAAATTCCTTCCCGATTAGATCAGTTAGGAAAACCAACAGAAATGAGTCCGCTCTCTGATGTGACAAAACGTTCTGAGTTTGCGCCGCCTATACTCGAGGTGACAACACCCCTTGAGGTAGAAGAACCATCGTTAGAAATCAGAAGCCCTTCTTCGGTGACCTCGATTTACTAATATGCAAGATGGTGATACCCAACCTCTACGCTAAAAAAGGTGAGCCGTATTCGGCTCACCTTTCCTTGTCTATCCCTCTAAATGTTGCACGGTATACAATCGATGATACAACCCTTTTGCTTTCATTAATTGTTGATGGGTTCCTTCTTCTTCAATTCTTCCCGCCGCTATAACAACAATGTGGTCCGCGTGTGTAATCGTCGATAAGCGATGGGCGACGATGAAAGTCGTGCGATCCTTCGCTAAACGGTCCAGTGATTGCTGAATCAATTGCTCTGATTCTAAATCAAGCGCCGACGTCGCTTCGTCCAAAATTAAGATCCGAGGGTTTTTCAAGAACACCCGAGCGATCGAAACCCGCTGTTTTTGCCCGCCTGATAATTTAACGCCTCGTTCGCCAATCTCCGTGTCATATCCATTAGGCAATCCGATAATAAACTCATGGGCGTTAGCCGCTTTAGCCGCTTCGATCACTTCGCTCATTTCAGCATGGGGGTTACCCATTAATATATTTTCTTTGATCGAGCCGCTGAACAAAATATTGTCCTGCAACACCATCCCGATCTGTCGGCGAAGACTTTTGACCGTAACGTCTTGTATGTCATGACCGTCAATACTCACAGTCCCTGCCGTTGCGTCATAAAATCGGGGCAATAAACTAACTAGCGATGATTTCCCACCGCCACTCGGACCAACGAGGGCAATCGTCTGCCCCGCTTGGGCCTCCAAGCAAATCTGATGTAATATCTCATCTCCCGCCTCTTGATAACGAAAAGAAACACGATCAAAGCTGACATCGCCCTTTACTGTTTTTAACTCAACAGCCTGTTGCTTATCTTGGATATCGTACGTTTCATCAAAAAGTTCAAACATCCGATCCATCGAAGCAATCGATTGTGTTAAACTCGTGGAAGAATTGACAAGACGTCGCAAGGGACTATACAACCTCTCTAAGTAGGCGTAAAAAGCAACGAGTTCTCCGATCAACAACTGACCGTGAACAACTTGGTAACCGGCATACCCAATCACCAGCAATGGAGCTAGATCGGTTACCGTATTCGTGATCGCAAAAGTTTTCGCATTCCAAACCGTATGGTCAACCGCTTTTTTCAAGAATTGATGGTTTCGTTTATCGAACTGAGCTTGTTCATGCGCTTCTAAGCCAAACCCTTTGACGACAGCCATTCCTTGCACCCGTTCATGCAGATGACCTTGTAATTCAGCCAGCGCTTGTGAACGCGTCCTCGTTAAATGTCTCAATCGTTTATAAAACACTTTAATTGAAATACCATACAACGGAAAAACAGAAATAGCGACTAAGGTCAATTTTGCATCCATACTGAGCATGATTCCAATCGCAATCAACAAAGTCGCTAAATCCAACCAGATATTCATCAATCCCGTCACGACGAAAGTCTTCGTTTGTTCAACATCGTTGATCATTCGGGAGATCACTTCTCCGATTTTTGTGTTCTGATAATATCTTAATGAAAGTTTCTGCAAATGAGCAAATAGCCGATCACGAATATCATAGAGTATTTGATTGGAGGCAAGTTGAGCGAAATATTGTCGGTAATATTCGATCGGATAACGAAGCGCAATAAATACGATAAACGCTCCTCCCATCAACCAATACAACTTTTCCAGCTTTAATTCAATCGGAAGATCCGTCAGCAGCAAGTCATCGATCACGTACTTAATAATTAACGGCATCATTAACGGGATTCCAAACTTCAACAACCCAATCATGATGGTCAATACAAGAGACTTCCAGTAAGGTCGCACAAATATAAAGTATCTCTTGATACTATTCACATTCGGCACATCCCTTCAACAACCTCACTTAACTGAGATAAAACGAACCCCCTCTATACAATAGCAGTTCGTAAACCGTTGCAAAGAGAGGGTTATCTATTTTTCATAACTAAAAATCGCTCGTACCACCGTTCAACAAATCCAGGTTGGAAAGCCCCGCGTTTCTCCTGAATCCACGTAATCACCTCTTCAACCGCGCGATTGACTTGGGCTGTTACTTCCGCGGGATAATTCATCTGTTGACTATGTAGCGTAAATTCTTCCTGATCTAAAACGACATACGACAAATCAGGATAGATCTTCACATCTAAATCATAGTCAATATAGGATAATACGTCGTTTCGCAAACTAAACGGAGACCCGATATTGCAATAATAATGGGTGCCATCATCGCGAATCATCGCAATGGTATTAAACCACTGGCCTCTGCCAAATGTGCAAATAGCCGGTTCTCTCGTGCGCCATTCCCTGCCATCCGATTCTGTGACTTTGACATTATCGTTTGCGCCGATTAAAACTGAATCACTCAAATGAAGAACCATTGTCTGATCCCATGCTCGATGCAACATCTTGTTATGCTTATAACTCTCTACTCGCACGCATGCGCCTTGGGTAGCCACTGTTTTCCTCCTTCCACATGATTAATCATGATTCGAAAGTTTTTTGGAAAGTGTAATATACTCTTGCGCTTCATATCCCAAACTGTGATAGAAAGGAATCACTTGCTGATTATCCTGATTGATCATAATAATAATTTCTGTCGCGCCTCTTTGTTTGAAACGCTCTTCCAAAGCTTGTACCAATTGTTTGCCAACACCATGTCCTTGGTATGTAGGATCCACGGCCAAACGATAAAAGTAGGCCTTGGAGCCATCTAATGAACCGACAATCACTCCGACGACTTTTTCTTCTACTTCGGCAACTAACACCAGTTCACTATCCCACGCAACTTGCTTAGCTAGATCGTCAAGAGACACTGTCTCCTTATTTGCCTCTAAGCCTGTCTCTCTCCATATAAAGGTGATCGCAGCGTAATCGCCTAATCGAAAAGATCTGATTCTCACGGCTTCGACCTCCCTATCTTGATTGATCTTTTCTCAATTTTACACTATTTAGTCACCAATTGTCTGCCTTCTAAACGAGTATTCCCTTTTATGCAAAAGTTTCCGATTTGTAAACGTGGCATCCCTCATTATACATGAAAGCGTCTTGAAGAAGGGTAAGAGGTTTTGTCGAATGAACATCCGTTAGTGTCGCCCGAATAAATCGAAATCACCGCTCATTTACAATTTTGATATACTAAAAAACAACTTTATGATACTTTTTAGTTGATTTAGTATTCAATATTGGCTATAATTAGAAATGGAAGCAATATACATATTAATGAAGGAGGAATTTAATTATGGCTAAGTATGAATTACCAGCTCTACCTTACGCGGCAAACGCGCTTGAGCCGCACGTTGATGAAGAAACAATGAATATTCACCATGGTCGTCATCACCAAGCTTATGTAAATAACCTAAACGCTGCTTTAGAAGGACATGACAACTTGTCCAGCAAGAGTATTGAAGATCTAATTGCTGATTTAGACGCAGTACCTGAGAACATCCGCGGGGCAGTTCGCAACAATGGTGGCGGACATGCTAACCACGCGCTTTTCTGGGAAATCATGAGTCCAAACGGCGGCGGAACTCCTACTGGAGATTTAGCTAACGATATTAACAGTACTTTTGGGAGCTTTGACAAGTTCAAAGAAGAATTCGCAAAAGCTGCTGCAACACGTTTTGGTTCTGGTTGGGCATGGTTGATCGTTGATAACGGCAAGCTAGCTGTTACAAGCACTCCAAACCAAGATAGCCCAATCATGGAAGGCAAAACGCCAATCCTAGGTTTAGACGTTTGGGAGCACGCTTACTACTTAAAGTATCAAAACAAGCGCCCTGACTACGTTTCCGCATTCTGGAACGTTGTTAACTGGGATGAAGTGAGCAAGCGTTACGCTGCTGCGAAATAATAGATAAGAGAGGCTGTCCGCATGGACAGCCCTTTTTATTTCAATAAGGAATTAAATTAACGGTGACAGATCGTTGAACAACGTTTGAACCGTCTAACTCTAAGTATTATCCAATTTAAGTAAAAAAATCAGTCAATCTAAAAAAAATCCTTTGATAGGAAGCAGGGAACGTATAGTCATCCAATTGACCCCAATCCACCCAATGGCCTGCCTGTTCCTCCATCTGCTCCACCTCTACATAAAAAATAACCATATTCCAAATCAAGTGTGAAAAGATATGTTGTTGCTCTAAAATGGGCATGAGTGAAAGAACCCTAAGACCTTGTTGCTTTAGATGGTGTTGTAAATCGTGTTGATTCCCCTCCGCATTTGGCAATTCCCAAAGGCTAGCCAATAACCCTTGATCAGGACGTTGGCGAATTAAGATTTGTTCATTATATTTTATGAATGCAACCGACAGATCAACGGGTCGAGGTGGTTTCGCTTTCCCCTTTACAGGTAATTCCTCTTGAATTTCCAACCGCTTCGCTTCGCAATGAGAAGAAACAGGGCATTGTTGGCAACTCGGCGATCTTGGCGAGCAAATCAAAGCCCCGAGTTCCATTAACGCTTGATTAAAATAAGACGGATTATGCGCGGCAATCATCTCTCTAATGATCTCTTCAAACTGACGCCGCGTCCTTACCTTTTGGATATCTTCTTTTATATTCAATAAACGCGAGAGCACTCTCATCACGTTGCCATCGACAGCTGGTTCAGGCTGGTCATATGCGATACTCAAAATTGCCCCTGCCGTATACGGACCAATTCCCTTTATCTTAATAATTTCAGTAGGATCATTCGGCACATGGCCACCATATGTGGCCTGAACTTCTTTCACCCCGGTATGCAAATTTCGAGCCCTTGAATAGTAGCCGAGGCCTTCCCACATTTTCAAGACATCCTCTTCTTCGGCAGCCGCTAGCGCGTCTAGCGTCGGAAACCTTTCCACAAATCGCTCAAAATACGGAATCACAGTATCCACCCGCGTTTGCTGCAACATGATTTCCGAAACCCACACTTTATACGGATCCTTATCCTTGCGCCAGGGCAAATCACGCAAGTTCCTTTCGAACCAATGCAATAATTGATCTTGAAACGTTTTGACATCGAAATTACGTATCATTGGATGTCTCCGCAAAAGCCCACATGTTGATTTTTTGCGCGCCGCCACTTATACATTCCGCAAAAAACGTTTTTTCCTCGCAACGCAACTTTTTAAAACGGTTGTACTCTTCAATACTCTCTACATCGAACATCTCCACAAACAATAAAGGCTGGTGAATACCTTCAAAATGTTGATAGTTACGCGCCTTTTGTTGCGCCATCCACTCTTTAACTTCTGGCATAATCGCTTCGTACGCCGCTCTATATTCTGGTTTAATTTTATATTCCATAAATACTTTAATCATTTCATCACCCCATTTAACATAAAAAGTGACCCCTCGTCGAAGTGAAGCGTCACTGTTACTTGCTATTCATTTATAAGACGGTTCCCCGCCTCGCTTCGTCCCACTTTTTAAGTCTAGCTAACCCGTAGCTGATCGCGAGTCCAAACAACGCCCCGAAAAATACATCGCTAACAAAATGAACCCGCAGATAGACCCTCGAAATCCCAATTATCAAAGCGATTACCAAAGCCACGCCGCCCATTCGCGGAAAAAACAAGGCAAGCGCCGCCGCCGCGCTGAAGGAAATCAACGTATGTCCAGATGGAAACGAATACGATGTTGGCATCTCGATCAAAAGATCAATCGGGTCCACCAACGGTCGTGGTCTAGCGAACAAAATTTTCAAGACATACTGGACCAAGGCAGCGGTTAAAATCGCGACAGCCGTATAAATTCCCGCCTTGCGACTCGATTTAAACAACAGTAAGAGTCCAACGAGCAAAAACCATACAGCTCCCCCATTGCCGATCTCGCTAAAAAAAATCATCAACGTATCTAACATTTCAAATTTCCCCCGAGCGATATACTGTTACCTAGCTCCACATCTACCTTCAATCATACCATCTTATTCCCAATCAAGCATATTGATATATTTTCTAAAATGGATACACTAGCTTAAACAGTAAGGTATAGGAGGCGACTCATGATGATACGTGTCGCGGTAGGATCAAAAAACCCAGCAAAATTGCGAGCAGTAGAAGCGGCGTTTAGAAGAATGGGAATTGCGGCGGAGGTCGTGGGAGTCACCGTTCCTTCAGGCGTTTCCTCTCAACCGTTCTCTGACAATGAAACATTAACGGGCGCGATAAATAGAGCAAAAGCTGCGATAAGCAACGGATATGATTTTGCGATTGGACTAGAAGGAGGCGTTGTTGAAACACCGCCATATGGCCTTTTTTTATGCAATTGGGGGGCTATTATCGATCAAATAGGGGAAATTGGGGTGAGCGGCGGACATCGGCTGCAATTACCTGAAGAAATCGCGAAAGAACTGCGCAAGGGACATGAATTAGGTACCGTGATTGACCGCTGGGCAAATGGCGCAAATATTCATAAAAATGAGGGAACAATCGGCATCCTGACCCGCAACCAGATTAGACGAGAGCAAGTATTTGAGGATGTTGTCATTTGCGCCTATGCTAAGTTCATAAAATAGGATAGTCGGCGAAGATGTAATCGTTCATTACTTACTTCGCCCGCCTATCGTTTTAGTTGGTTACTTTTCCCGCTCATCTTGCTCCTCGCTTGTCTTCCAAGGAGGATCCCCGATTTTATGAAGCCATTGGTTGATGAAATAAATGCCCAATGGAATAACAGAAGAACCAATCGCCGCAAAAATAATCCCAATTGGCGGAATGTAACCCCATGCTTTAGCGAATTCCCCCATCTATCCTATCCACTTCCTTCCTAGTATCGCATTAAATTATTTGTCCGCCCTAACTCCTCTAGCTTTGGCAATTAGAAACAATATAGATGGAACAATCATAGCGATAAAACACCCATACAAACTGAAGATTGCGCTAAGTTTTGCTAAGTCAACATGTGTCGCCGGCACCCTGGCCAACAAAATAATAAGCGGTGACAAAATAGATAGGTAGACAATCTTTTTTCCTTTCTTAAAAACAGAGCGAAACGTAAGCAGCGCAATATCATAAGACATTGTTGCCGTATTGAAGAGGGTCATAACCCATATTGTAAAAAAGATCGATTCAAATCGCTCAAAAAACCCACCCGGAATGTCGACATGCCTTGCCAGTTCAATCGTCGGATAAACAAACGTTCTTATTACCTCATTGCCAAACACGACGATACTAAAAAAATAGATAAACAAGTATAAAAAAGTAACGAGAAACACCCCGAACACACTTGCTTTCGCAGCCTGTTTCGGTTTTTTCATATACATAACATAAATCAAAACAATCTCAAAGCCGAGGAACGAGAACAGAGCGCTTTTTGCCCCCGTTAAAATTCCTTGCCAGTCCGACATTAAAAAGGGTCTTAGCCTTTCAGCATCAATAAAACGAAAGTTCATGACCCCGATCACCATCACTACTGTTAAGATGATTGGAAAAAACATCATGTTTAGACGTAAAATAGCGATTCTTTTCCCAAAAACAGCATAAATGACGACAAGTAGAAAAAACAACATAATCACTTCGATGGGCGTTGTGGCGAATAAATACATTTTGGAAATATTGCCAACAGACCTCACTATAAAAGCGACATTGATCAGAGCATATATTCCCACAAGGAAGGTTATGACATTGGCAAACGGTTTGGGAACAACCTGAGATACATACTGAATAAATGTTTGTCTTGGGAATCGACTTGCTAATTTAGCGGCGATAGCCGCAAATATGCAAATGACGATCCCCGCTATAAAAATAGAAAGCAAGCCATCTCCCGCGGATGTTGCCTCCGCTAATGTCCTAGGTAAGGTAATAATCCCGATCCCTAAGGTGGTTGAAGCGACGGCGATCGCAATGACCTTCGGACTAACCTCATGATTTCCGCTTTGGAAAGACTTCATTGTTCGTTATCCGTCCTCAATAACGGGACTCCGATTCCGTGACTACACCCGGATTGCGAATAATCGGATTGACCCTTACTTCAACTATACTTTTAGCAAAATGATTCTCCCCAGTATCCCAGTCTTTTCGAACCTTAGCCCAAACCTTAGGGTAATAGCGCTTAAGATGATTTCCTAATCCGACCACATCGACCTCAAACTCTTTCTGTAATTTATGCAAAGTAGCATTGCAGAGGCGGATGATTTCATTTTTTATACTTTCCTCTGCTTGATTTACCGCGGCCTTTTGCATGTAATTCATTGTTTCTAGCGATTCGCCTATTTCTCCCTCCACATCTAACTCAATCGTAAACTTAATGTGATCCAGGTCACGACTGTCCACCTTTATCTTCCGATCAACTCGCGTGACATCGTAAACAATGAGATTGTCCCGAACCTGCCCCGTAATGACGTCTTCCTTCACTTCATTGCGCAAATAATTTAGTCCTTGCGTCTCTTCCTCATCTAACCAGCCAAGCATCCAATTTCCTCTTGCGTGAAAGACGGCTGCCCCGGCATCCTTTACATCACCCTTGCGAACGACGATGCGTGGAATCGTATAGCTCGTTTCAAGTAATAGCTTTTCTTCTAATTGATCAATAGCATATGGCTCTAACATGCGCGCCGTTTTTAAGTGGTTTTTCGAAATAGATTCAATATAATTGACATTCAGCTTTTCTGTCCTAGGGTTAATTTCAAACGCCTTTAATGGTGAACCTTCTACGATGAATATTTTCGTGTTGCGCCTTGACTCGTGAAAACGAATAAAAAAATCAACCGCATTTGCGAAATCACCCCTCCGCTTCGCTAACTCTTCGGATACAAGGATAACCTTTAGATGTTCTAAATATGGGGAACGCCCCGTTCTTGTCGCAAATTCCCTTGTAATCTTTAGCAAGGATTCTCCCGTTGATGTAAAGTTGAAAAATGATTGCGACTGATTGCCTTCCTCGCCTTGCCCACCCAATGTCCCTGGCATAACAAATTGATAGGTCAATGCATACCGTTGCTTTCCCTTCGGTCTGTCGGGCGTTTCCGAGTCTTCTTCCTCTTGATCCGTTTCATCAGGCAATTCAATCCCCGCCCCGACAACGAAACCGCGCTGCTCAATTTCCACGCGATCCCAACATCCTGTGGCTGCCAATAGCACAGTCAGCATCCAAAGCGCTTTCCACCAAACTTTACCCATCGCCTTTCACCCCTCTCAATACGGCAATTAGCAATAATAAAGCAGGCAAGGCCGCCCCAAGCGTTAACCCCGTATAACTGATATATCGTCCATACCGAATCACATCGACATGTGTAGGTGGATACATTGCCATCAAGTAAATAATAGGGGACATAAAAGACAAATAAACAAGCTTTCCTCCTTGTTTGAACATAGAACGAACAGAGATTAACGCAATGTCGTAAGCCATCGCGCTCGTATTAAAGATCGTCATAATCCAAACCGTAAAAAAGATAGATTCAAATCGTTCGAAAAACTCACCAGGCACTTCCACTTGTCGAGCCAACTCAACCGCGGGATAAACAATCGTTTGCGTCACCTCGTTGGCAAATACACCTATACATGTTATGTAAATCAGGATGTATAGCATAACCACGAGCCCGACGCCAATCCTGCTTGCTTTATACGCTTGCTGGGGTCGAGTCATGTACATGATGTAAAAAAGCACGATTTCAAATCCTAACATTTTATAAGCCGTCTCTTTTACTCCTGAGTATAATCCTTTCCAATCTGTTGTAAAAATAGGAAATAAATTTTTAAAATCAAAGGCCCCCAAATTCATCACCACAACGACAGCGGCCACGATCATGACGATCGGAAAAAACATTAAATTTAAGCGGAAAATCGCCGCTCTTGTCCCCGCAACAGCATAAGCAATGACCAATAAGAAGCTGAGCGTGAGCACCTCAGTCGGTGTCCTACTAAACAAATACAGTTTGGCGATATTGCCCATTAATCTGATTTCAAATGCGACAATGCTCATTGCGTATACACCAAACACGAATACGAGCGCATAAGCAATCGGCTTCGACACAATCGACGACGTATACTGAAAAAAGCTCTGATGAGGAAACCGAATGGCAAGCTTCACAGCGATATGCGTGAATAAGCAGACAAAGATTCCCGCAATTAAAATGGATAGCCAGCCATCAGCTCCGAACGTTTTGCCCGCTAATACACGCGGCAAAGTAATGATTCCGCCTCCAAGAATCATCGATGCGACAGCAACAGCCATTTCTTTGGAGCCAATCATCTTATCTCCATAGTCAAAAGACTTCATGATCTCCTCCCTCGATTCATTCGGTCCTCATCCTTTGTTTTTAGAAATGCGGGTCGCGTTCTCATCATGGTCAACGGAGCGCGCACCAAGACATCTTTCCAATCCCTTGAGAACATCGGAGCGAATGGGGTCGTATAGGGCACCCCAAAACTTTTTAAATTTGCAAGATGAATATTGATCCCTATATAAACGAGAATGATTCCGTAAAGACCAAATATTGCAGCGCCAATCATCACAACAAAACGTAACATTCGCAACGAAATCGAGACGCTATAATGCGGTAGAGCAAAGGAGGCAATGGCCGTCACCGCTACGACGATGACCATGACAGGGCTTACTATGCCTGCAGATACTGCCGCATCACCGATTACTAAACCGCCAACAATCCCAATCGTCTGTCCAATGGGTTTTGGTAATCTCACCCCTGCTTCCCGTAATAATTCGATGGTCGCTTCCATAATTAAAGCCTCTACCACTGCTGGGAAAGGCACTCCCTCTCGGGTGGAAGCAATCGAGAATGCTAATTTAGAAGGAATCATTCCTGGATGATAAGAAACAAGAGCAATATATAGAGCCGGCAAAAAAAGAGTAATAAAAGCGGCAAAGAATCTCAAAAGACGCAACAACGTCCCAATTTGCCAGCGCTCATAATAATCTTCTGGCGATTGTAATAAAGAAATCAGTGTCGTTGGAGCCAATAAAGCAAACGGAGTTCCATCAAGCAAGATTGCTACCCTTCCTTGCAAAACATTGGCCGCAACTTTGTCAGGTCGCTCAGTCGATTGTAGTTGCGGAAACGGCGATAAAAAACTATCCTCGATCCACTCTTCGATGTAGCCTGTTTCTTGGACATCATCAAGATCAATTGTCTTTAGTCTACGATTTACTTCTTTTACCAGTTCTGGATGTACAATTCCATCGACATAAATAACAACCAGATCTTTCTTAGACCGTCGACCAACCTTATGATTTTCGATGCGAAGGTTAGGGTCGCGCACACGACGACGAATATGGGCTGTATTGGTCCGCAGATTTTCTATAAATCCATCGCGCGGTCCGCGCACAAGCGCCTCGGTAACCGGTTCTTCTACACCTCGACTCTCCCACCCTTTAGAGCCAATAATTAAAACCTCATCTATCCCCTCCACAAAAACACATGTATCTCCAGATAAAATACCCAAAACCGCTTCATCTAGCGAATCTGTCCTACTTAATTCGCTCGTCGACAAGACGCCTCGTTCCAACTCAGTTAGAACTTCATCCCCAAAGAAGGAAATTGGTTTATTAGCGGTCGATATCCCTATTTGAATATTTTTTATTATTTTATCGTTAACTAAATTCATGTCGACTAAACCATCGATACAGATAACCGCGCATGGATGTGTTGTATTCCCCAAGGTAAATTCGCGAACGACAAGATCGCTTGGAGATTGAAGCAGATTTTTAATATTTTCCACATTCATTTGAACCGAGGTAAACAATTCAATTGGAAACTCGTTAGATTTCTTCGTTTCAACATCATCGCTTGAATCCGTCTTTAATCTTCTTTGTATGAACCGAAACATTCCAATCCCACCTATATTTACACTAGTGCTAACTAGTATGCTCATAATTACTTGGAATAAAAACCAGGTATTAGGAAAAATACTATGAATACGAAAGGGGAGTTGGCTTGACATGGAAAAAACATGGATCTTATTTATCGTTGGTTCATTTTCTGGCGCTCTCCTAGCCCTACTCCTTATTTGCGCGCTCATCATTTTATTTTTTAAACCCTTTGTAAAATTAGTGGTTGGGTTGTTTACGAAACGAATTATGAACAAAAGATATCCCGAAAACATTTGGGAGATGGTCACCGCTTTAACCCGAACAAGCCCAATTACGGTGGTTGAAAATAGCATTCGCGCCGCAGACGGTCAATTATTAGAAAGGCCGTTTGGTAGTCCGCGCAAGTTTTTAAATTTTGATGGATTAGTTTTTTCACCCGCTCAAATTGCCGTGATGCCGGCCCATGAAGACACAGAAGTCGATATGAAAGTTACGATCGGGCCCAAAGCTAAAAAACCTCTAACGATTGAGATCCCCTTATTACTCGGAGGCTGGGGCTACGGGATTGGGGTGAGCGAGCAGATCAAACTCGCCGCAGCAAAGGGAACCGCAGCTGTCGGAACGGCGACAAACACGGGCGAAGGCGGGTTTTTACCCGAGGATCGCGAGCTGTCGAAATACATGATCATGCAATATGGTTCAGGTCACTGGAACAAAGATCCCAATATTTTACGTCAAGCAGATGCGATTGAAATCCATTTTGGACAAGGGGCTTCCGCAGCTACGGCAAGTCGAATTCCCCCTGAATTTTTACAAGGAAAAGCCCGTGAGATACTTAATGTGAAACCAGGGGAGACACTCGTGATCCCTTCAAAACATAGACAGGTTCAAAAACCTAGGGATTTAAAACCTTTAGTCGAAAAACTAAAAAAAATAACCGATGGTGTACCCATCGGGATCAAGATTTCGCCTAGCGGCAAATTAGAGGATGATCTCGAAATTGCAATTCAAGCAAAAATCGACTTTATAAGTATTGATGGGGGTCAAGCAGGAACAAAGGGCGCGCCGCCGATCCTAGAGGATGACTTCGGGATACCAACAATTTTTGCGCTCTGTCGGGCGGTTCGTTATTTGGAGCAACGTGGCGTTAAAAATAAAATCAGTTTGTTGATTGGCGGCGGTTTTAGCAATCCAGGCCAATGCTTAAAAGCCATTTCTCTCGGCGCGGATGCCGTATTTATGGGGACAATTCCACTGTGGGCAATGACTCATGATCAGGTAACTAAAGCAGCGCCATGGGAACCTCCTACCGAGCTCGCTTTTTATCCCGGCTCTTTAACAAAAGAATTAGACATTGATAAATCTGCAAAATGTCTTGAAAACTTCTTTAACTCCTACGTGGAAGAAATGAAGGTAGCCATCCGCTCTCTTGGCAAAGACAGTATACATGCAGTACAAACAGGGGATCTGATCGCATTAGATGAAGTAACTAGTAAAGTTACGGGGATTCCACTCGTCTATCAAACTCCCCCTCCCCCTCCCTCTAACGAATATAAAACAGAGCCGAAGAAGAACATGGATTGGCGAAGTGTCTTCCCATTTAGGAAATAAAAAAAAGGGGCCTCCTGCCCCCCTTTTTACTGTAAAAATTTAAAACCTTCAACTTGCTGGTCCAATGTGTGAAACGAATAATCTTCTTGCCGCAAATATTCAATGATCTCTGGCAACGCTTTGACTGTGTTTACTTTTGGCGCGGAATCATGGCTTAAGATCACAATTTCTTGCTTTCCCGACGCCCCTTCTATGACTTTATTTACAGCGCTGCGAACCGTGTAAGACGATCCCGACGCATCCCCGTTTGATACATTCCAATCGAAATAATCTTCTCCTCTTTGCTTCGCTTGCTTCACTAAATCTTTCATAATCCACTGATCAGAGCGATATAAGTTGCGATCTTGAGCCCTTTTACTAACAAGGTTGTTACTACCGCCTGGAAATCGAAAAATGGTCGGGCGAACCCCAATCACACGAGCAATGGCATCGTATCCTTTATCTAGATCCTCGAAAAAAACAGTTGAGTTCCGGTAAATATGACCATAGTCATGAGAGTATGAATGGCCTCCTATACTGTGGCCTTCGTCATACATCCGTTTTACAACGGCTTCATGCCCCGTAATTTGATTACCCACTAAGAAAAAAGTCGCTTTAACATCATTTTCCATCAATATATCTAAAACTTGACTCGTTAACGGAGACGGGCCATCATCAAACGTTAAATAAGCTATTTTTCCAACGGGTTTCACAACAGGAGGGACATAAGGAACAACATGGATGGACAATTCGAGCAACGGTCTTGTTATAATTACTTGATCTTCCTTAAGCTGAACACTTGTATCCGGAACAATTGTCATAATCATATCTGTTGGAATATAGGTAATACCATCTTTTATAAACGCATCGTCCTGAGTCGGGTCACTGCCCGGTTGTAATGGGATTTCCCGTCCCTCAGCCTTGACCATGACTGTTTTCGTCGTTTCTTCCCACCCTACGGTATAACCTAACGCTTCAATAACAGGACGCAGCGGCGCAAAATACTTCCCGTTATAGACCAGACCGCCTTGCATGCTTATTTTTTTAAGTTGTGGTTGAAGAACGGGAGACGCTTGCTTTCCGTTGCCATAGATGAGATACTCTTCCCGTTGTTTTTTAAATTGGTTTAAGCTTTCCGCATATTTTTGCTCAATTTCTTGCGGCGCTAATTTCAAACGCAAAGAATCTCCAATTAAACGAGTTCCCATAATCTTGTCAAACATAACCAGTTGGTTGCCGCTTTGCGGAATTTCGAATGAGCCCAGCTGATTAGCGACAGCTAAAGCATAAATCCCTGTCTTAGCGGGATTAAACAATTTACGATTGGTAATCTGAAGGCGAACTCCGCCGTAGGACCCGTGGGTCTCAGCGATAAATTCAATTCCAGGCAATAGCAAGCCATTCATCTTTTGCGCATACTGAACAGAATCAATCCCCTTACCGCCGATCCACTTAAATTGATCCCGCTGAACAATTCCCGTTCCTTCCCCAAGTCCTGTAGCCATGTAACCTTTTAATGAAGTCAAATCTGGAATATTTGGCGAGCTCGCAATCCAGCGCAAGCCCGTCTCTTCAAACAACATACCCCGCTCGTACCCTTCCATCGGCACGATCGTTAAATCAGCATGTATATTTCGGTTAAAAAATTGAGCAAGTTCCCCGACTGTCATCCCATGAGCCATCGGTAACAAATCGACACCAACAAACGTTTGGTAACCTTCCTCCAGCACAGGTCCATCGACAATCTCCGCTCCCAAAGGATTTGGACGATCTAGAACAATCACCTTTTTACCATGTTGCTGGGCTGCAATCATGCAATAATTCAATGTCGAAATATAAGTATACGTTCTAGCCCCGATATCTTGAATATCGTAAACTAACACATCAACTGTATCCAGCATCTCTTTAGAAGGCTTTCTTGTCTTCCCATAAAGACTAAAAACAGGAATCCCTAACTCTGGATGCGTATACGATTGCACATATTCCCCCGCTTTCGCTTTGCCATCCAGCCCATGTTCGGGAACAAAAATGGCGGTTAACGCGGCTTCGGGATACCGTTTTAACTCATCAATAATATGTACGCCTTGACTGTTCACGCCCGTTTGATTCGTAATCACACCCACTCTTTTCCCATCTATTAAATGATGGTATTTTGGAATGAGTAAATCATCGCCAAGTTGAAGCTTTGAACTTGACAAGGCATAAGCGACAGTTTGCCCGACCAACAACAGGATTAAGGCCAACGCTATCCAATATGTTTGTTTTTTCATGGGTTCTCCTCTCTATTTATGTATTGTCACTGTCTGATGTGTTCTCTATCTATTAGGACGTTTCAGATCAGCAATTGGTTTCATTTTCCTCCCCTTTTCGACAAATTAAAAAGCGCCTCTATCTTGAAGGCGCTTGTCCCAATTAATCAATCAACCATTCGTGTAATTCCAAACGTCGCACGCCATGAATAATGTATGGATCATTCTCAGCGACTTCCTTCGCTTCCTCAAAAGAATCCGCTTTATAAATGACCAGCCCGCCAGCCCCCCCAGCAAGTGGACCTCTTATATGGATTTTTCCTCCCTTTTCCAAATTTTCTAGATAAGCAAGGTGTTGTGGTCGGTATTTTTGGTTAATGCTTTCATCCAACATGTATAAAATTGCGGCAAAATATCGCATCTTGTTTTCTCTCCCTTTTCAACGACTTATTTGTAATCATTATAACAAATCGACCAACAAACAAAAACCTTATTCCCTTAAGTTAAGAAAGCAGACAGGACATGAACTTTCCATTCATTCATGTCCCATCCCTCACTTCCTGCTTAAGTAATATAGACACATTTTAAATTCGCATCTCTCCCTACTTATGTCCGATCCCAAAAACGCTGATGGGCAATCGCTTTAACAAATTCTTGCTCAAAATTCTGGTTATTTGCCGCAAAAACGACCCCCGCCAAGTTATTACTGCTAGATTTTTGAATGTACGACTGTCCCGTCGTTGCAACTCCAATCGGTTTGTAGTACTTATAGGCAACATGAATAAACTCTTGAATGTTTTGATTGAATTTTTGTTGGTTATCCGCGCTTCCACCAACGACATAAATGGAGTCATACAAGACGGGATATTTTGTCATAAACGTCTCTTCTATGTTAATTTTTGTCCCGTCATCTCCCGTGACAGTCCCAAGTTTCTCACTGATAATATCTATAAAAACGCCATTTTTATGCAATGAATCAAGCGTTCGTTTTACTTCTTTTCCATTAAATCCATTGCCTATTAACACAGCCACTTTTTGCGTATAGGCAGAACTTGGTGTATGAAGCTGGCTAATCGCCGCGGACTTTTTTGTAACGGGAACATGAGTCCCTTTTGGACGATCTACACCGATATTATCAGCGATAATACAGGCCATCTCTTGATCTACATTCACCCACATATCGACATTTTTTTGCCTGATCGATTTGCTTTTAACGGATTGGAGATGAAAAATGAATGTGTCGACAAGGTCTTGCTTTTCAGGTCCAGACAAACTGTTCCAAAATAATCTGGCTTGCGTAAAATAATCGAAAAATGATTCGCTAGGGCGCTCCCTCGTAATCTGTCCTTCCACTTCTTCGGGATAGTGGCTATAGCCGCCTTGTTCTGGTGGGGTCTCTGCAGGAGTATTTCCAGCTAATGAATTGTTATGGTAGGTTATTGAATCGACATCAATGCGATATTTTGAATAGCTATCCCGATGATTCGTGTTTACCTCTGAGATTGGTTTGTTAACGGGGATTTCATTTATATTACCTGTGCTGCCAAGCCGATGATAATCTGTATCTCTGTATGCAAAAGCTCTGCCCTGCAAAACAGGATCATTCGAAAAATCAATACCTGGAACAAGTGTAGCCGGATCAAACGACGACTGCTCTTCCTCCGCAAAGAAATCATCAACAAGTCGATTTAGCGTTAATTTTCCGATAATTTCAACAGGAACTTCTTCTTCAGGCCAAAGTTTCGTAGCGTCTAATACGTCAAAATCGTACTTACATTCATCCTTTACAGAAATTAACTGTACGCCAAGTTCATATTCTGGGTAGGCCCCTTTTTCAACCGCTTCGATGATATCGCGACGATGGAAGTCTGGATCAACTCCCCCAATGATATTGGCTTCGTCCAACAACAAGGAATGAACACCAAGTTTAGGCGTCCATTTAAATCTGACATAGGTTCCTTCACCTTGTTCATTCATGAATATAAACGTATTGATTGGCCAGCCTGCCATCATTCGCCAACTTCTCGGACGACCGCGCATCGACATCAGCCACATCGTCATATGAGCGGATTCCTGATTACTTGCGACATAATCCCAAAAGCGATCGTGGGCGACCGTCGCTTGCGGAACATCTGTCGTCGGATTTGGCTTAACGGCATGTGTAACATCCATGAATTTCATGGCATCAGCAAGAATGAAGACGGGAAATTGAAGTGACAGCATGTCATAATTTCCTTCTTGCGTGTAAAATTTAACGGCAAAACCGCGAATATCTACCGCTGTATCTTTCGAACCTTTACTTCCGATAAAGTTAGAAAACCGACAAAATACAGGTGTTTTACAGCCAGCCTCTTGCAAGAAGCGCGCTTTGGTGACGTGACTCATCGACTTGTAAGCTTCGAAATCGCCATACAGTCCAAATCCTCTCGCGTGAACCACCTTTTCGGGAATTCTTTCTCGGTTAAAACGAGATTGCTTCCTATAGAAGTGGAAATCTTGGAGTAATGTCGGTCCCCGCCTTCCCGCTCTTAAACTCCAGCGGTCATTAGAAACCTTAAATCCAGAATCACTTGTCATCTTTTTTCCGGGACCCGTGTTCTTATGTTTATACTGGTCCATCTGTTCCTCTTTACGATCCCTATCACCTGGTTTATTGGGCCTGTTCTGATCCACTTTATCACCTTTTTCATCATAATGTTTCGAGCATCTACGTTGATAATATGAACACCCACAAACATTTATCACCCTTAACGCATGATGAAAGTGAAGGACAGGTTCAAACCTAATAAAAAAGGACTCCCCACACGCGATGGACAGTCCTCAACCCCCTTTATCCCAACGGATTTACTTGGGAGATAAAATCTTTCGCCTTTTTCTGAACGAACTCAAAAACCTTGCGTTGTTCTTCCGTAATTTCTCCATGCTCTTGCTCAAATTCTTGTTCTATCGTCTGCATATATTTCGGCAGCGCGTCTCCGACCGTCTCCAACAATGTTTGAATCATAGATAAATCCACGATAATCCCACCTCAATTTTTAATCTCAACAAGCTATTTCTTACATGATACTATAACACTTCTAATGAATGTTTATCCAGTTCGAAAACATCTACATAAAAATCGTTTTATGAAGGAAATAATGATGTAGAGGAAGTAAGAAAGGAGGATGCCAGCAATGGATAAATTTGCTATTCAATATAGCCCTACTGGGGATTTACTTGATATGGAAGGTTATTTAGCCGCTCCAGACTGGATTGATAAGGATGTCCTCACCTTTGACAGTGAAGCGGAAGCAGAAAGTTATTTATATGACCAGCTGTTCGGAACAGACGGTCAGGGACTGGATCATGAGGTCATTTCTTATCACGATACTCTTCATTAGTCCATTAACTAACTCCCACCTTTCGGGATATTTAAACATAAAAAAACAGGAGAAACAAATCGTTCCTCCTGTTTTTGACAAAATGGGTCATCAGATGGCTGCGCTTATGCTTTCAGAGCAGCGATCGCTAACAGTAACCAACCGATAATAAAGGCGACCCCTCCAAACGGGGTGATTGCGCCTAACATTCGGATTCCAGTCATACTTAAAGCATACAAACTTCCTGAAAAAATAATGATACCAATAAACAATAACCAACCCGACCATGCAACAAGTGAGGTTCCCTGGAATTTTTCTGAAAAAATCGCAATGAGCAAAATGCCAACAGCGTGGATCATATGATACTGAACACCTGTTTGATAAATTTCCAACAAATCAGCTGAAAGTTTTTCCTTCAAACCATGCGCTCCGAATGCCCCCAACGCCACTGAAATAAGCATATTCAAACTACCGATTAAGACAAAAATTTTATTCATCTTCTCACCCCTATCATCCCTAAAAACTTTCATCCATATCATACCATGCCAAATTCTTATCCTGCTATACCCCCGTGTTCTAAACAGGCCCATCGTTATCCCCAAAGTTATCAACAATCACATCCACATACCCACAAGTAACTAACATCTTATAAACACTTCATGTGTATAACTCTAATTCTATATTTGGCAAAGACAATTAACTATGATACGATTCCTGATGGGAAGGGGGATTTTCTCCATGGATGGTATTGGAATCATACTTACCATAATTGTAATCAACATTATCTATGTTTCCCTGTTTACCATTAGGCTCATTTTCGTTATGAAGGGCCAACGCGTACTCGCCTCTGTTATAAGCACGGTTGAAGTATTCATTTATTTAATGGGGTTAAATATTGCGTTAGCTAATATCGATAAACCAATAAATTTACTCGCCTACTGTTTAGGATGGGGTTCAGGCGTTTATTTAGGAAGTAAAATTGAAGAGTGGTTAGCATTGGGCTACACAACATTCCAAATTGTCGTCGATTCCACCGAAGGCAGCTTAGCGGAAACGTTGCGCCAAGAAGGATTTGGCGTCACCAGCTGGTTTGCGGAAGGGCGTCAAGGCGGACGCTTGGTCATGCTTGTCTTAGTAAAACGCAGCAATGAAAAGAAGCTTTTGAAGACGCTAGAAGAACTCGCGCCAAGAGCCTTTACGATCTCTTATGACCCGCGGTATTTTCGCGGCGGATTTTGGGCTAAGCGATTACGCTAATCCGATCCGATCAACTGCGTCATTTCATGAAAAGTTCCATTCAACTCGGGCATACTATGGCATGTCTTCCTAATTAGCATGGAGGATAAAAAGGGGGGATCTTCATGACTGAGCAGCTGGACACGACTGTTGAAAAACAGCCTGTAATCATCAAACCGCCGCAAGAAGGTGAGCTACTCCCAACTGAAACATGGGAATGTGTATCTGATTTGTGTAACGGATGGATGAGAAAAGAGTATTCTTTCGACTCTTCGCCAGCATGTCCTTTGTGTCAATCTCACATGAGTAGCGGTACCCGAATGATTCCCGAATTAAGCAGAATATTTCGCAAAAGCGGGATCCGATTCGGCCGTGGAAATCCGCATTAATTCCCTAAAGGACCATAAAAGGAGAACCCTTTTATGGTCCTTTTTATCTGAATGTATATATATTCAGATTCTTTGCAAACTATCTCATGGGACTCTACGCCCTAATACGATTCGGGAGGATCCAAAATGAAAAAGAAATGGACTACCATTTTTGCATTAACCGCTTTATGCTTATCAACTATGGCTTTCACACCCCCTGAGATTGGCCATGCCGCCGTAGATCAACAACTTACCGCACAAAAAACAATTAGCAAGGAAGAAGCAAAAGAAATTGCGCAGAAACAAGTAAAAGGACGCGTACTTTACGTGGATTTGGATCGAGACGATGGGGTTCTGAAATACGAGGTCATCATTTTAACAGATAAAGATCAAGTGTACGAAGTAGAAATTAACGCCAATACAGGCCAAGTAATCAAGGTCGAGCAAGAAAACGACTAATTTAAAAATCATGCGTAAAGAGGAGTAAGGAAATCGATCCTGCTTCTCTTTATCGCCATTTAAGTCCACTAATGGTTTTCAACCATTTATTGATTTGCTAGACTCCCAAACAAGCGCGCGCGCTATATTCTCATAGAATAATAGCAAAAGGGAGGATGATATAAAATGGCAAAGAAAAAACAACACCGCGTGTTCCCCGTCCTTAGATTGTTTTCCGAAGAAAACTATAGAGGCAGAAGCGTCACAGTTCGAGGCGCTGTCGCTGTACGCGATTTAGAACGACGTTTCGACACCGATAGTCTCCGCTTCTTCTCTACCAATCCAAATGCCACACTCGTCATTTTCTCAGAAAAAAACTTCCACGGATCCTTTAGAATCATCAGAGGCAACCGAAACATCAGAAACATCGATGACATGGAATCATTTGTCATGGCAAACTTCCACATTTCCGAAGCGCAAGTACGTCGCCTGCAACGGACTGGTAGATTGCCGCGCTTCTTCAGAGTATTTTAAGAGGCAACGATAGAAAAGAGTGGCGCGTCGACATAAATTGACCCGCTACTCTTTTTTTGTTCAGTTATTCCTTCCTGTTATCCACAGAACGCGGCTGATTATCCACAATGCTAACACAAATCAAATGCGATATTTTCAATCGGAATCACCTTTTATGAACTTATCCACAGGTTGACAGGAAATAAAGATACGAAATAAATTCATAAGCCAATCAGCGCGCGGGAATAGTTGACGAAAGTCCATCTATTTCGATCGATAGGCCAGATTGACTCTATTTAGATGTCAAAAGTCCACTTAACTCAGCCCCCGATGAATCGCAGGGCTTAGATTCCTGATCAGTTCCATCAAGCGCCAACGCGCGCGTTCATCCCCGGGTATTTTCTCCCATAGCAAAAGCACACTTTTATAACCACGACATACACTAAGGTCATAAGCCTATGAAAGGATGATTCTTTTTGTATAATCCGTATAGACCCTATCCATACCCTTATCCAGTTGCTCCTTCCCCATATGTTTACCCGATCCAACCTCAATCATATTGGGCAAATCCATATGGCCTGCAGTATCTCCCATGTTCCCATCACACCTCAACAGAGTCATGGAACGAATCTTCAAGATCTGAATCGATTCCTACTTTAAGGGATTATGGACCTAATCCATTTACAATCAATATTAATCAAGCCGCAAAACAAAACGATACGTATCGGACTGCTATTTGGACGGGCGAACATCTTCAGGTAACATTGATGAGTATTAACGTAGGAGATGATATCGGTTTAGAAATACACCCGACAACAGATCAATTCCTTCGCGTTGAAGATGGGCAAGGTCTTGTGCAAATGGGAAAAAACAAAGATCGATTGGATTTTCAAAGACAAGTTCGTGATGACTCCGCGATTATGGTCCCCGCCGGCACATGGCACAACGTAATTAATACAGGAAATAAACCGCTAAAATTATATACCATTTACGCGCCGCCACATCATCCACGCGGTACAGTCCAACGAACAAAAGCAGAGGCGGAAGCAGCAGAAAACCACCACAACTACTAACTAATCTAGTCGAAAAAAAATAGGCTGTCTGAAAAGTTCAAGTATCACGAACTTTCCAGACAGCCTTTTTGTTAAAAACAGTATGAATGCCATCTAAGTCGATCGATTATTTAAAGTTCCCTTTCACCCATGCTTAAGCCATGCTTAGAAACACAGCGATCCCCTTTTCTCATTAGACCACGCGGTTTTACGAGATGAACTTGATTTATGTCGTTTTGGAAGAGAGATGTGGATTAAGTTCCTCAAGAGCCTGATTAAGCTCTGTTCGATAGGTTCCATTATAAGGGAAGGCTTGTAACAACGTATCTAGTTGAATAATTTTACAAAGTAAAGCAGTGATTTCCTCGCCATTCTCCATTTTAGCTGCTAGATGCTTACTCACTGATTCCTTAATATCAATTACAGGTTGACTATGAGTTCTATACATAGGCATATTTAAAAACCCCCTCAACTTTTTTAGTCGTTTTAAATGTGGATCCCCTAAACTTTATCAGGAGACGTGAAGCGGTCCCTTATAAAGAGGAATATTCGCTTGCTTGGCTGTAAGAAGATATAAATATGATCGGTCCCTCGTTTATTTTTTAATTGAGATCGATTGGCATAGCCACCTCTACTATACCATACCAGGTAAATCTTTGGAATAGAGGATTCTGATACTGGATCGGTATCCACGAGCGCTGTCGTTATTTTTTTATTAATCCCTTAAGGACAAACGCGACATTGGCTGGGCGTTCCGCAAGTCTGCGCATAAAGTAACCGTACCAGTCATTCCCAAAAGGCACATAAACCCTCATCGTATACCCTTCTTTGGCAAGCATTAATTGTGTCTGCGTTCGAATCCCGTAAAGCATTTGAAATTCGAACTGATCGCGAGAATATCCGAATTGTTTCTCCAGCTCTTTTACATAGGCGATGATCTGATCGTCATGAGTCGCAATGGCTGTATAGACACCGCTCTTTAATTGCAAGGCAATTAATTTTTTAAAATTTTCGTCGACATCCGCCTTATTCGGAAAAGCCACTTTTGGCGATTCCTTATATGCTCCTTTGACGAGCCGCAAATTTACACGGTCTCTGCCCAACGCGCGTACATCTTGTTCACTTTTATACAAGTAAGCTTGGATTGCCGTACCTACATTCCGGTATTTAATTCGCAGTTCCCGCAAAAGTTCTAATGTCATCTGATTGTGGGCATAGTCCTCCATATCAATCCGAACAAAGTTGTGGTGTTTGCTCGCCATCTCTAAAATTTTGGTCATGTTGTTCATGCACAGTTGTTCACTGATATCGAGGCCAAGCTGCGTCAGTTTTAAAGAGAGATTGCAGTCCACTTCCGACGCGGCCATCGCCTCTAATGTTCGAATGCAGTCGTCTGTCGCCTGCTGCGCCTCTTCTTCGGAAAAAATAAACTCGCCTAGATGGTCCAATGTGCATACTAAACCTTGCTCGTTCAACTTTTTTACCGTAGCAATCGCTTCTTCGATCGTCTGGCCCGCTACTACACGATGCGCGCCAAACCTCAGCCCCCACCTTTTGGCCATCTTGTTTAACATCCGATTCGATGATAAGGCTAAAAAGAAATTTTTGAATAGGGCTTCCACCGGAAATCACCATCCTCCATTTTCAGATTAGTTAATTCCAGCTCTGTCTATTTCTCCACACGTTTTGGCTTGTTTCTAACTGTTATTCCTTAAGTTACTACAATATTTCTCAACGTTTTTCTGATACAATCATACTAATGAAACTGTAAGAGAACGGGGGCGTTATCAGATGTCAAAAGCCGCGGATATTACAACACTAGAATTAATTGCGGCTGTTCACCAAGTTACCGTAATGGATCAATCTGTTTATGAACTACTGGTAGAACGATTACATAGGCAAGTTGTTCATTTTGAGTGGGTTGGTCTTTATTTATTGCATGATAATCAATATAAGCTGACGGCTTCAGCTGGAGACCAAACGCCCGATTCACTGGCGCGCAAATCGATTCTTCAAGTTCCAATTAGCAGTTCCAGCGGGGAGTTATACGGAAAATTAACTGTGACGAACAGCCGCGCGATCGCTTTTGATGACTCTGATTTCACTTCAATTGAGGCGCTCGCCGTCGAAATCGGACTGAAAATCGAGAGTTTAACAGAACAGAAAAATTAAGTATCGCCTGCTCCCTTCCATATTCTGTGATATAATGCATGTGAGGTGAGCCTGTCATGACTCAGTGGAAAAAGATATCACTCGTTATTGCCATAGTGACTACTTTATTTTTAAGTGGAATCGGTATTTTTATTGCTGAAGCGAACTTGGCGGGTATTTTAATTTGTGTGTTTGGCGCTGTGGTGACACCGGGCCTTGGTTTTATGTTTAGAAAGAGATTAAACTAAATCAAACGTAAAATAGTCCCGATACAGTCCCTTTGCGATAGACAAGGGACTATTTTATTTTTATACAAATCGTTCTTCTTTCTCTCACAAATCTAGCAAGTAGAGTTAACCATTTACTAGTCTTCTCATACGAAAGAAGGTTCAACATGATCACTAAAAACACCTGGATTAACGGAATAAAAAGTGGATTACGGACAACGTGGCAACTAGGGAAAATCGTGTTTCCGATTACATTGGTCGTCACGATCCTGCAACATACCCCTTTGCTTGAGCTCATTGTGTCCTTCTTTGCTCCGATTATGAAGTGGTTTGGCTTACCCGGCGACGCGGCGATCGCCTTGACACTCGGAAACTTACTGAATCTATATGCGGGGATCGGAGCCATTTTGACCATGGACTTGACCGTCAAAGAAGTTTTTATTTTATCGGTTATGCTCAGCTTCTCACACTCCTTGCCGATTGAAACGGCTGTTGCCTCTAAAATTGGGGTCAAAGCGTGGCTGATGGCATTGATTCGGTTGTCGCTCGCCTTTGTGTCGGCCCTGCTCATTAACTGGTTATGGAAAGGTGGGCAAACGATGGCCCAATACGGCATGATGCCAGGAAAACAAGCGCCAGAAATCGATCGCTGGAGTGATATCGCGCTAAGTGGGATTCAAACATCCCTATGGGGCATCCTGCAAATCGCGGCCATCATCATCCCGCTTATGATCGCAATCGAATTGTTAAAAGATATTCGAGCCCTTCCATACTTAGCGAAAGCATTGACACCTCTCACTCGCCTGTTGGGAGTTTCTGAAAAGACATCGTTTACCTTAATGGCGGGACTCACTTTTGGTCTGGTGTCCGGGGCGGGGGTTATGATTCAAGCAGCGCAAGAAGAAGATCTCTCTAAGCGAGACCTCTATCTGATCTCCATCTTTTTAGTCGCTTGTCATGCGGTGGTGGAAGATACGCTGATCTTTATCCCGCTTGGGGTTAATATTTTACCGCTATTTCTAATTCGGTTCATTGTCGCCCTGATCATTACGATCCTGGTCGCAAACATCTGGAAGAAGATTGAAGATAACAATGCGCAACGGGCCGCATAAAACAACAAAGCCATGGAATGAAACACATTCCATGGCTTTAGTCACTTTTTACCAGAAGGATTCCACTATTCATCCGTAGAATACATTGCAGGATGAATTGAAAAAGGAGTTTTGGGTCAAATGAATATGGATATGAATGAAATTTTTACGATTAACAGTATACCTGTCTTAGAGAACGCATTAGAATCGGTGCAAAGGGGGCTGTACGAATCGCAAGGCAAAGATGAAATGATCGCTTTATTCCAAAAAGATTTCCTGATCCGTGTTCGAATTAAGCAAATTGAAAAGTTTATACATAGTTGACCTATAGCGCCCGCATCGGCGCTATGTTCTTTTGGCGCCTCTTTTCCTTTGCGTTTGCCTTTGCTTTCGCCCTTGCCTAGGAGCTGGCGCTTTCGCTGCTGGTATTTCATCCGTTAGCTGTCCCATATACAGCGATTTCCTTTTGAGCGGCGCGCCCACCGCCTTAGATAATCGGTTGACTCCCCCTAGCTCGCGATTCGTGACAAGGGAGATGACCATCCCTTTTTTGCCCATGCGCCCTGTTCTTCCTGAGCGATGAATATAGGCGCCTGGATCTTCCGGCAAATCATAGTGAATCACATGGGTGACGTCTTGGATATCTAGACCTCTCGCGGCTAAGTCCGTCGTAATCAACAAATCGATTCTTCCTTCGCGAAATTGATTCAAGGTTGTTTCCCGTTCCGTTTTCCAAGCGGAGCCTTGC
Source organism: Ammoniphilus oxalaticus (assembly GCF_003609605.1). Lineage (NCBI taxonomy): Bacteria > Bacillati > Bacillota > Bacilli > Caryophanales > Paenibacillaceae > Ammoniphilus > Ammoniphilus oxalaticus. The sequence goes on from NZ_MCHY01000013.1 coordinate 79,771, forward strand.
AGCGTCCCCGCTTTGATGCCTCGATAACCTAACTTTTGGGCTATTTCGTCTAGCTGGATGGAATCATTCACAAAGGCGATATACTTCCCCTCATCCATCCTGACAATCCTTCTGAGCAGGTCGATTTTATCGCGACGATCGCAGACTAAATAGACGTGCTCCACCTGCGATTTTGGCAAATTGGCGCGGCTGACTCGAATTACCTTAGGCTCATCCATCCACTCTTTGCCTAACTTTTCAACCTCCGCCGGAATCGTTGCCGAAAAAAATAGGAGCTGACGATCACGCAACGTTGTTTTAATGATTGCTTGCGACGTCTCAATCAATCTGGGTTGTAACGTCTGATCCGCTTCATCAATGACGATGCTTTTCACATCGTGCATCCGCAATTTCCTCGCTTCAATCAACTCTTTAATCCGCCCCGGTGTGCCAACAATAATCTGAGGACGAGTTCGCAAACGCTCGATTTGTCGCCTCATATCCGCGCCGCCGATTAATGTGATGCTTTCAATCTCCGTTCCCGCGCTGAACGCCTGAACAACTTGTCCAATCTGCATCACTAATTCACGCGTTGGCGCTAAAATAACAACCTGTGGATTGCGGTTATCTTGGTCGATCCGCTCTAACAACGGGATCAGGTAAGCTAACGTTTTACCTGTGCCTGTCGCCGACTCGACAATCACATCTTTTCCTTCAAGAATAAGCGGAATCGCTTCTTCTTGAACAGCGGTGAGTCCGTCAAACCCCGCCTTTTTCCAAGCCTTCTGTATGAACGACTGTAACGTTTGCATCGTTTTCATTATAAATCTCCCTCTAGCTTCTGCTTTAACTGATTCATATTTTGTAAAGAAAGAAGGGCGTGGTCAACAAAGGTTTCGAGATCCTCATTGATCTTTCTTTCAAAATCTAACGTAACTCGATTACGGTAAACACGTGTTCCAAAAATAAAAGTGAGCCGTTGCGTGATTTTCGGGTTGTTTTCCCAAATTTCTTGCATTGTTTCCTGAATGCGCGGACACAATTGGTCAGGGTCCATCGTCTCTATTTCAACGGTCAGCGTCAAACGACATCCTGTAAACCGATCGCCCTTTTCAAGAATTTCGTTCATCAGATCGGTGGAGTCGACCGCCAGTCGAAGCTCTGCCAAACCGCCGTCTTCAACGGCTTGCTCGCGAAACTGCAACATGTAATCCCGCGACATATGGGCAAGATCGACCCGATCCGAGCGATTTGTAACACCGATCATCCCGATTGCGTCCAGATCATAGACGGCCCCTTCGAGCACGACTTTTAAATTATCAAAAATGGTCGGGTCAAACAATGACTTCCCTCCCCGATTTTCGAAAAAGGCCTCCACTATCACGCGGAAGCCTTCTCCTCTGCTTTCGTTATGATTCTGCCAACTTTTGTTCTAGAACAAGGTGCATCGCGTGCGACCAGAGCAACGGACAAGCCGGCGGGCCCCACCTATCCAGCCACGGTTGATAATGGTCTGGAGCTAACAAGCGCGCGGGTGTTTGTTCAGGCAAGTGCCCGCTATCGTTAAATTGCGCTCGGACCCAACTTAAAATCTGTTCGGCCCGCTCTTGATTACCGACCTCCGCGTAATGCCAACCGAGCCAGGCGGTCAATAACACCCATTGCCCACCCCCGTAATAAACATCCTGCGGGTAACGATGGACACCTTGCTCTACGACTAATTTTTGCTCGATTAAGTTCACAGTGTTTTGCATAATGGAATCATGACCATCAGCCAAACGGTATGGAACATGCAACCAAAGCAGACTCGCATCCACTTCATCTTTGCCAACCGTTTTAATATAATGCCCGTTGATCGTTGCCTCCTCTTGCATAAACCGTTTGATCGCGTCCAATGTCCTGCTTATTTTTTCCGAACGGGCAGCATCCATCCACCCTGCTACCGAGCGCAACCCGCCGTATATGGCCGCAATGGTGGAAGGATGGGTATCGTCTCCAAATTCCTCCCAACAATCAAAATTGGGCATCTTCCACAAAGGCATTAAATAGTCAACGATCAGCTCAATCGTCGGTCTCCATTCCTCTAACAACGAAGGATTGTTCCATTTCGTAATATGCTCGGACAAGCCCCATAACCAAGCCCCATATCCATCGAGCTGAAACGTCCCCCATTCCGCGTTAATTTCTTCTCCCTTTACCGTATATCGCGTATGAAGCAACAACGATTGTGGCACTTCCTGACCAGCGACAGCCAACGCAATGACCTGTTCTGCCTTCGCGCGGTATCGTTCGATCGATTCAGCGCACCACCGATAAAATCGCTCCGCCGCTTGTTGTTCGCCTACGCAATCGAGACTATACGCAATAAATGTTCCATCCCGCAACCAACTGTAACGATAATGTTCGAAGGAAGGAGAAGCGACAAAAGCGCCGCTAGCATCCTGATGAGATAGAATTACTTGTTTACTTCTCTCAATATAACTCATTCTGCCTCCTTATAGTCAACGCAGTCACTTCTTTACTACCATTCTATACGCAACATCGACGCAAATTATCGCGGTTGATCCTTAAATAATTGGGTGAATGCATCAGGACCGTTCTCCCCATTTGCGGATAGACTAATTGTAAAGGAGTGTGAACCATGAGCAAAAATCGTGGATATTCCCCTCATAGGCAGCTGCCAGCATGGCAGTACCCGCCCCCAAATATGCCCTCGCCTTATGTCGGACAATGGATAACAGCATCGATCCCAAACATGGGGCCAATTGTCGCCCATGTCGCTGATTTTAACCCCATCAACGGAATGGTCGGTCTGTGGGTTTATCGACCTGGCGGTAGACGGCGCGAATTTATTCAATACCATTATAGTGACCTCACAGGGGTCAACCCTTATTACGGTCCACTTCCGCCCTATCAGCAAGGACCCACACTACCGCAGCCACTCCCGCCACAGCCAACCCCACCTTATCAACAAGGACCGATCATACCGCCCCAACCCCATTCTCCAGTACGTCGTTCTTGCAGACACTATCGTTCAAGATCGCAGCAACTGGCCTGCTATATGGGACTGATTCCACCTATTTAAATTGGAAAAACAGACAGGGGGACCTCTCTTTTCTTCAATTGAGGACCCTCCCCCTCTATATTCTATTTAGATCGACCTGAATTAGTTTCTTAATCGCTTTTCCAATTCCGCCTTCTCCTCTTCAAAACCTGGTTTTCCAAGTAAAGCGAACATATTTCTTTTGTACGCTTCAACACCCGGTTGATCGAAAGGATTTACACCCAATAAATAGCCGCTCAAACCACATGCTTTTTCAAAAAAGTAAACCATCTCACCAAAAGTATAGGGCTTGATCTCATCCAAACGTACAATGAGGTTTGGCGCGCCGCCATCGATATGAGCGAGGAGCGTTCCTTCAAAAGCCTTCTTATTAACTTCATCTATTGTTTTTCCGACTAGAAAATTCAATCCATCCGTATCATCAGGATCGGCTTCGATTGTAATCTGCTCCTTCGGCTTTTCAACTTGGAGCACCGTCTCAATCAAATTTCGTCTTCCTTCTTGCACATATTGACCCATCGAATGTAAATCCGTCGTAAAACTCATGGAAGCGGGGAACAGTCCTTTGTTGTTCTTGCCTTCACTTTCACCGAACAATTGCTTCCACCATTCCGCTACATAATGCAGGGCAGGTTCATAATTGACTAGGATTTCTGTCGTTTTTCCCTTTTGATACAGTACATTTCGAATCGCGGCATACTGATAACATTCATTTTCGGCCAAATTTGGGTTATTATACGACTGATAAGCGTTGGCTGCTCCCGCAATCATTTCATCAACATTTATACCGCTGACCGCAATTGGCAGCAATCCCACAGCCGTTAATACGGAATACCTTCCACCAACATCATCAGGAATAACGAATGTTTCATAGCCTTCCTCATCCGCTAATGTCTTCAGCGCCCCTTTTGCGCGATCTGTCGTGGCATAAATGCGCTTTCTCGCTTCTTCCTTACCATATTTCTTTTCCATATAATTTCGAAAGAGTCGAAAAGCAACGGCGGGCTCGGTCGTTGTCCCCGATTTTGAAATGACATTCACCGAGATATCTTTGCCATCCAGCAGCTCAAACAGGTGTGTAAGATAGGTAGAACTCATGTTTTGACCCGCAAAATAGATTTGTGGCGTGTTCGTTGTCGTTTGGTTGTAAAAACTATGGTTCAACATTTCAATCGCCGCTCGCGCGCCCAAATAGGATCCGCCAATTCCGATAACGACGAGAGCTTGCGAATTTCCTTGAATGCGCTGGGCCGCCTGTTTAATACGGGATAGTTCCTCCTGATCAATACGCGTCGGTAGATCAACCCACCCTAAAAAATCACTGCCAACTCCCGTTCCCTCATGGAGCATCCGATGAGCTTCATGCGCAAATGGAGTTAATTGGTAAATTTCTTCCTCTGTAACAAATGAAAGCGCGTTAGAATAGTCAAAATGAATAGCCACTCTTATCATTTACCTCCCAAGGGTTGCTTATAAATCTTAATTACTAGGTTCCATCATACCATAAAATGGATATCCCTACCTAGTCCTTTGTAAGCAACGCTTCTAATCATGCCTAACGGCAGCTGGCCAAGGGTCACGAGTAATGCGGAAGTAATATCCTTCGTGACTGCCGTTCCAATATCTCAAAATGCAGCGCGGTCGAAAGAAAACCACATAAATCATAAACAGCAATACAATAATGACAGATATATTAAAAACCATAGCAACCCCTTCTGATCCACCATTATCACATATTCTCTTAGTTTTCCAACCAATTATACATAGATGTATAGATTCTCTTTGGTGGACCAATTTGATATGATGATGAATGATAAAAAAAAGGGGGATTCTAAATTTGAAATCGTTACTGACCTCACTGTTTGCGCTTGTTCTCCTTCTAACAGGTTGCGTAAATCAGGACAAGCCCCCCGCGGATGAGATCGTATGGGAAGAGAGCCCGACCTTTCAGTCAAATGGCGTCGTCATGAGAGGAATTCCTGATCGGTTAGCGATCATCGATACGCCGTTAAAAGCGGGCGAAGAACAAGATTTCTCATGGCACTTTTGGGGTCACCTAGATGAGGTTACAGGAAAATTAACCGTAATGGCAGAACAACAAGATGTGAAAAAGACCGTTGTCCTTATTCAAAAAGTCTATATATTACCCGCAGCGCCGAGTAACGGAGCCGATAATCATTTCCCATCCATGTTATCGTTACCTTCGCCAGGGCTATGGAAAATAAGTGTTTACATAAAGGATCGTTACTTTGATAGTATTTTCGTCGAAGTTAACTAAACATGGGAAAGAGAGGATCCAAATGAGGTCCTCTCTTTCCCGTGCGTAAATCCGATTATAATGCTTCTAAATAAACTGCTTGCGCGTCTACATCCTGATTTTCTCGAATAAATTTGCTTAATTTTGCAGCCACATCTCTTGGATTGCATCCCCTTGCATGCATAGCCGTTTTCATCACTCCAGGATTGACCACATGAGCGCGAATTCCGTATTTTCTTTCTTCTTCGTTCAAAGTGTAAGTGAATGCCTCGAGAGCCGCTTTTGTCGCGCTATACGCGCCATATCCCGAAGCCCCTGTCCGCGCTAAACTGGACGTAAAATTTACAATCTGTCCTCTCCCCTGCCTCCGAAAAATAGGCAAACATTCCTTACTAACGAGGAATGCGTTCGTTAAGCTGTTCTGGAAATGGTACTCCCATGCTGACAGACTGGTTTCCACGATCGAATGATTAATAAAGACCGCCGCGCAATTAATTAACACGTCCACTCGTCCAAACGTATCGACAGCTGTTTGCACAAGTTGTTTAGCGCCCATCTCGTGTGATACATCGAGGGATAGGGTAACTACCTGATCCCTATAGTCGGACAAACTATCTTTTAACTCTTCGATTTTCGATTGCCTTCTTCCACAGACGGCTAATCGCGCTCCTTCGTTAGCGAGTTGAAGAGTCAGTTCTTTTCCTAGGCCCGTTCCCGCGCCTGTTATAATGACGACTGGTTGTGAAGTAGTCATTTTCACTCACTCCTCTCCTCATTCCTGAAGTGTATTTTAGGGGAATAGTTTCAATTATATTAATTTTCTGTCAGATTATCAACCTTTTTTTGTAAATTGGGCTTTTAGCCCTGATGTTTAGGTAGTTGCACACAGATTCTTGTCCCTTCATTCAAACGAGAGTTTACTTCAATCGTCCCTTTGTGCTGGTCCACGATTCGTTTTGCAATCGAAAGCCCAAGTCCAGTCCCGCCCGTTTTGCGGCTTCTCGCTTGATCCACACGATAAAACCGTTCAAACAAATAGGGCAAGTCCTGTTCCCGAATACCAATCCCATAGTCCTGAATGGTAAATCGAACCTGATCTGCCCTTTCTTCGATGAAAATCTCCACTTTTTGTTCACTATACTTCAGGGCGTTGTCGAGTAAGATAATCAACAATTGTTTCATCTTTTCCACATCAGCGACCAGCCAAATTTCTGTCTGATCCGTGTCCACTTCAATCACTCTGCCATACGTTTGTTGGAGTGAACTCGTAATCCCTTGAACTAATGGGAGGAAGGAAAACGTTTCAGAGTGTAGCGGCGCCTCTTGACCCTCCGCTAAGGTTAACAACGATTTCACAAGCCCCTTTAAACGGATCGACTCCGAGTAGATGGCTTCTACCGCCTCTTCTCTCACCGCTGGATCATTTCTCGCCCAACGCTTTAATAAGCTGGCGTAACTTTCAATAATCGTTAACGGCGTTCTGAGTTCATGGGAGGCATCAGCTATAAATTGGTGTTGACGATGAAAGTTTTTTTCTAACTTGCCGATCATTTTATTAAAGATCAGACCCAATTTATCCAATTCATCTGGTTGCATCGAATGACTGCCTAAATCTAATTTCTGAAAACTGCCGCTTTGTTCAATTTCTTGCATCGTGTCCGCTAAGCGATTGACAGGTCTAAAAACAAGCTTCGTATAGAAGTAACTGCCAATAAACGAGAGGATGACAGCGATCCCCGAGGCAATCAGCAAGCCCTTTACGAGAATGGATCCATAATAATCAAGTGAAACCAATTGCTTTGCAATTTCGAGTGTACCAACGACCTCTTGCCCGTTATAGATCGGTACGCGAACGATAATGCTGCGGTGACCATCTGCTTCAACAATATCCGATTGGGCGCGCGTTGTGAATTTTCCATTGATTTTTAACAGCTCTTTATTGGAGTAAACTACGTTGCGAATATGTCCATCATGACCGATGATCCGTAACATCTCGTTGTAGATGAGAGATTCTTTCAGCACCGACGGATCATCCCAATCCGTCGTATCGTGAAGCTTCTCTTTTTGCAAAATAGAATCCGCCTTATTTAGCAGCAACTGGATCTCACTTTGCGTCGTAATTTTTTCGAAATACGTGTAAATAAACGAATTTAGGAAAATAAGCAATAACAACAACCATAACGTTGAAAGCAAGGTTAACCGAATTTTTACACTCATTGATTTGAATCCTGTAAAACATAGCCTACGCCGCGAACCGTATGAATTAATTTAGGTTCAAAATCGCGATCTATTTTCTGGCGCAAATAGCGAATGTACACATCTACTGTGTTGGTGTCTCCGATAAATTCATATCCCCACACGTCAGATAAAATCTGCTCCCTGGACATGACCGTTCCTTTGTTTTGAAGCAGAAAATAAAGGAGTTCGTATTCTTTCGTCGTAAGTTCGATCGATTGTTGATCACGCGTCACGATTCTTGTTTGGCTATCCAGTGTTAGATTGGAAATATGCAGCGTCGGAGACGTCTTTAATTCCACTATTTTGGTTTGGCGCAAGAGCCCCCTGATTCTCGCCAATAATTCCTCGATAGAAAAGGGTTTAGTTACATAATCATTGGCGCCATAATCGAGTCCGCTTACTTTGTCCGGGATCGAATCCCGCGCCGTAAGCAATATAATCGGAACCGTCGAGTCTACTTGTCTGATTCTGCGTAATATTTCTAACCCATTTAATTGCGGCAGCATAATATCTAGCAAAATTAAATCCCACTTTTCTGACTTGGCGACTTTCCAACCTTCCCGCCCATCTGCGACATGGTGGACTTCATATCCTTCATGACCGAGTTCAAGCATTAAGACGCGGGCAATCTTTTCTTCATCTTCAATAATGAGTACTCTTTCCTTCGCGTTCGCGATCCGTCCCCCCCCCCACCAAGCGCGCTATCCCTTACGATTTATACCCAAGTCCCTATTTTTTAAACAAAAAAAAGATGGCTTTCAAACCAAACATCATGCTTGATTTGATAAACCATCTTTTTCATCGCAAGGGCGCTGCTCATAAGCTTACAGCCGTGTACACTTCTTGATTCCATTTGGAAAGAACCGTTGATAAACTCAGATTCGCTCTGTAGAGCATTGGCTTTCTGCCTGTTTTGTTTGTTCTAACCGCATTTCGTTCTTCAATCACTAAATTAGCATGTTCCAACGTTTTCAAATGATCCCTCATCACATTGGGATGGATTGAAAACACTCCTGCTAGTTCTTGACAATTAAAAGTCTCTTGAGATTCCACTAAATATCGGTAAATACGATTTCTCGTATCATCTTGAAGGGAGCGAAAGATCGGCAATAATAAATCCATCGTCATTTGCATTCATCCTTTCTCGGTGAAACAAATTGTAATGTATTAACTCTTAATACAATGTTAACATTACAATTTTCTGTCCACTATGACATAAGTCACACAAAGAATGACGAAACGGTGAAAACGACGATAGATATTACTTCTGAGTGGCTTCCTGCTCCACTTGGCTCACCACTTCGGTCACATCCTGACGGGTTAGCTTCTCATGACCGTCTTCAATCGCCTGAAGCGTCGCGTGAGCAAGCATCAATGGGATTTTGCAGAATGTTTGAATTTCGCCCGCTTCTAAACGATTCGAATAGGTGTCAGCAACCGCAAGATTTCGTTTAGCGTAAGCAAACATCTCTTCATAATCCCAACCTTCGGGGAAATAATCTACCCCACGATCCAAATCTTCTTGTCGATTGCGAATAATATTAACAGCTTGCAATCCCCGACCAAAGGCAACCGCCTGGTCCCGATCTGTCTCAGTTCCATCGTACCATTGCCACAAGTCAGATAATAAAATTCCGACTAGCCCCGCAACATAATACGTATACTGATCTAGATCGAACTCAGTCTGAACTTCCCAATTTTTATCTACCCAGTCTGCCATCCCACTTGCCATCACGGCCGTAGATTTCAAGACACTGGGGGCCGCAGCTAAAGGAATTAATTGGACCCAATCCGCTAACCTTAAAGTCACTTCGGCTAATTGAGCTTGATAGGGTTCAAACAAGCGGGGAAAGTCCGGTTTTTTTTGTTGAGAAGAAGTTAACATCTCACTAACACTTCTTAATAAATCCATCTTTACTTCAGCTGAAAGCTGCGGGTGATCTTCGATTTCATCGATCGCTCTCATACACAGATAAGCAGCGGCAACAGCTCCCTGCAATTTTCCGGATAGACGACTGATCGGAATAAAAAATGTTCTACTCGTGCGTAGAAGCATGTCCATCGCGTCATCATGTAATTTATTATGGTCAGTCATGATCGACGATCCCCCTGTTCACTTCATTTCCGTATGTAAGGCTGTTCAAGATTATAGCATATAAATGACATTTAACCAAAGCCATCCCTGTTGACAAATTTCTCGTTTATGTTTAAATATTACAAACAAGTAACGAAACATTGTTGCTTGTAACAAAAGTTGTCGATATCCGCGTCGAGTCTAACTATCTTTTGTTAAAATTGTAATTGTTTCATTGGGCACAATAAATAGGTAACCAAAACTTTTAGTGAAGGAGTCGATTTTTTTATGACACTAACAGAAATGCTAAACAAGCAAGTCGCAAACTGGGGTGTGCTTTACATTAAATTCCACAACTTTCACTGGTATGTAAAGGGGGAGCAATTTTTCACTTTGCATACAAAATTTGAAGAGTTTTACACAGAAGCCGCCACGCACCTTGATGAATTAGCGGAACGGTTGCTAGCCCTTGGCGGAAAACCTGTAGCAACTATGAGTGGATTCCAAGAAGAATCTTCTGTAAGAGATGCGGCAGGTATTGAAACAGCAGAAGAAATGGTGCAAGAAACAGTTAGAGACTTCACCCAAATCATTGGCGAATTGAAGCAAGGCATGGAACTTGCCGAATCGGTTAACGATGAAATCACTGGCGACATGCTGTTAGCCATTCACTCGTCGCTAGAAAAGCATGTTTGGATGTTAAACGCTTTCCTAGGAAAGTAATGCTCATTTATAAACGAAAGCAGTCGGAGAACTCCTCCGGCTGCTTTTTCAATTGACAAATCACCTGCTTTCAGATCAAAATTAGCATATAAACACCATTGTAAACTTTGAATTAGTAATAAAAAGAGGATTTTCAGTTATTCCGCCGAAATATCTTAGTTAGTTATGTTAGAAGGGAGCTGGGTTCGTGCAAGGTTCAATAGGAACAACCACCTACATGGCGGTGGCTTGTCAAAAATGTAAATCGGAGCAAGTGGAGATGAATAAAAGAGGCTTCAGCTTGCCTACAATGTTCAGAACATTAGGAAACATGATTGGTCTTATGTTATTTTTACTTGTATTTTATTATATCGGGATTAAAACAGATATCTTAGTCGTAAAGACGATTGATGGCGACTTGGACGATGCGCCAGCAGCGGCAACAATGGCGATTATTAAAGGTATTGGCATTCTCGCTCTGCCGCTTAGCGCCCTGCTAGGCTTCCTTGGCAGCAGTCGATTAATCAAAGCTTGCAAAGCTTGTGGATTTAAGGCAATGGTCCCAAAAGCAAAATAAAAAAAAGTAGACCGATTGAATACGACGGTCTACTTTTTTTATTAAAACATACGCCCAATACGATCTTCATAAACTCTGAACACACACTCTAACATAAAAATAGCGTCGAGTCTTTCATCGATCGGCGCGTCAATTTTATTAATTTCTTCCTCCATTGAAACGCGAGCTTCTCTAATTGCGTTTAGGGTATTATACTGGCTGAAAAATCCTTCGAAATAATGTTCATCTAACATATCGATCGTAAGTTCCAATGTAGTACCTCCTGATTTGCGCTAATGCGGTCATTATATCGTTTATTCGACATTTAGTATAGCTAATTGTTTATGAACTCATATGTCGGAACATGGTAGCTGTAACTTTTGTAAATATCGTTAAGCCGTCGGTTAATCGTTTCCTTACTGAATTTTCTTTCTCTTTGCCCTTCGGCCCACTCTTTCATTTCTTCGTATTCTGGATCATTCTCATCCGCCATGATGTCCAAGTAGTACTGGAAACCCCCTTCTCCACCGACGTCTTCAGGAGGTCTTTCCCCTATCCCTTCTACAAAGGTCGCTTGAAAGAGATTTGATTTCACCACTTTTTCAAATGTGACGGTATGCTCCCACGAATCGCCAAAGTCGTACACATAAAGAAGCCCGCTATACTCAGGTAAGATCTCTTCTAAAGCGACAAATCGTTCGTAACAAATTTCCGTTCTTTCAAAATCTACAAAGTCCATCATTTCCGGATTATCATCCATCATAATTCTGAGCTTCTTCTCCACTGGTCTACTGACAAAATACTCATGCATGTGAGAGTTCTGCCAATCGAATACAGTTTGGATAATATTATGTAGATGTTGAAACGAATAAGTTGACGGAACGAGCACCCTTCTCCAAATCTCGTGATTCCCAATAGTAAGTTGAATCTTCAATTGATACAGATCCACATCAAAAATTTCCTGGTTCTCTCCGAACAATTCACGAAAACGAGCGATGGTTTTTTCAATGGGGTAGAATCCTTCATTTTTCCCGGCCATTTGGATCATTCTACCTGTGATCATACTAATATACTTTTGCGCGCTCACATCTTTGTCTATATATTCCCACATCACTTCTACCTCTTGAACCGAGCGATTTAATCTGGCTACCAAACTTCTATTCGCTGTCTTTGAAAATGAGAGTTCGCCAGCTTTTTCAAAATAGGCGTCAATGACTTCCTGGCTAATCCCTTCCGTTCGAAATACCCCAGTAATGGTTTCACGAATCAGCTGGCTTATTTCAGAAAGCGAAGGATCACGATGACTGGGGAGACAGATAACGGCTGGAAACTTTGTTTCATTGTTCATCAAAACAATCGTTCTTTCGTTGTCGTCATCTATAATCATGTTAGCATGCCAAGCCATAAAACTTTGCGGAAACGCCTCATACCCTTCTGCGGGAGCGAGCTCGCTTACTTTGATGCCTAGTTGATTAAGCAAGGCTCTTGTACATTGAATAATCATATTTTCACCTCGTCATCCATTTTATTCAGATTACGTTAGGTCATCATGACGAATAACAAACCATTTTATATCACACTAGTGATTTCCTCTTCTTCCATTATACCCTCTTGAGACTGTTTCAAGTGGCGCATCGTCCTCCACAGGTGATAAGCAATGCGATCAATCCAATGGATCGTGTGGACAATTTGAATCGCATCATCAATGTCCGTCTGACTAAGAACCGTTGTTTCAATAATGACTTTCCGATTTTTACGTCTCATCTCGGCCATTTCATGCGCATTTTTTTCCGCCTGTTCCACTAACTCGATAAAGCCCTCGTTCGATAAACGGTCAAACTCCTTAAACACATTTTCCGTTCTCGCGACTAGGTTATTTATTTCTTTATTTAATTTACAAAAAGAAGCCGAGCTTGATTCTTCTAACGCCCTTAACAACCGAGCCAGATGATCAATCACGTGAATAAGCGAAACCTGTCTTTCATAGTCTTGGTTCGTCGCTGCTAATGACTTGTTATTTGTTTGGGATAAAAATGTTCTTACTTCCGCTAATGCGTGACTGGCCTCTTCCAACTTCCCCATCATTTTCGTTGACATTTGCTTCGTCATAAATAACTCCGCGCCAACCGCGGCAATCACTTTTGTCACTTCGATTAACGTTCTTCTCACCGCTTCAAGGGCTACTTGTAAAATCGTGGCTACACTCGGATCTAAAAATTGGGTCAGTGTATCGCTTCGACCGGGAACAAGCCGCTCAAGCAATTGCGTAAATCTCGGTAACAAAGGCAATATGACCAACACCCCAACAACGTAAATCAATGTATTAAAAACGGTTAACACTATCGCCAAATCTTGACTTTGAAATAAATTCAACAACCAAAAAATAAGCAAACGCATCAACGGCAAACATAGAAAAGCAATCATCCCGCAAAAAAGATTGAATAAAATATGAGCCATCGCCGTTCTCTTGGCAGGGACCGCCCCTCCGATTGAAGCAATGAAAGCTTTTACTGTTGTACCTACGTTCTGTCCAATCACAAGCGCCGCTGCCTGCTCAAAAGATAGGGCCTGCGCTGTCAACGCCGATAATGTAATCACGATTGCCGCGCTGGAAGATTGCATGATGATCGTCATCACAATGCCGACAAAAACGAAAACCAGCATATGTAAATACGACGTACCGCCTAATGTATCCAAATGGAATTTTCCGTCATCCCTGACATGCCTGTTTGTAAAATTCACCTTTTCACTCGATTCATAACCATAGTAAGCGTATTAATAGTTTTTATTCGACATGAGCTTCCGTTTTCCTTTATATCAATAACGAGCATAAAAAAGACGTGACATCGATCGCTCACTATCGATGTCACGTCCTAAATTGTTCATTAACTCCAGCCTTCAACCATTTCGCTGTCAACGTTTCCGCCTCTAACATCTCCGCTGGCGGGCCTTCGAAGATAATCTGACCGCCTCGCCTCCCTCCGCCTGGGCCTAATTCAATGACCCAATCGCTTGCCGCGATATAATCCAGATTATGTTCGATGATAATAACCGAATTCCCTCTATTTACAATGTTTTGAAACAAATCTAGCAACTTTCGATTATCCTTTGTGTGTAATCCCAAAGATGGCTCATCCAATACATAGATTTGTCCTTCTTTATGAAGGTGGCTCGCGAGTTTTAACCTTTGAACTTCCCCTCCACTTAGCGAGCTTGTCGTCTGTCCCAAACTCATATACCCTAATCCAACGTCTTGAAGCGTCCGAGCTCTCGTTTTAATCCGCTGAATATCAAAAAAATCAATCGCCTCGTCGATTGTTAACTTTAAAATCTCTTCGATATTTTTATCTCGGTATCGATAAGAGAGCGATTCGTTCGAATATCTCGCGCCGCCACACGCTTCGCATGAGACTGTTATAGGATCGGCAAATGCTACGTCTGGCGTCAATACTCCTTTTCCTTTGCAAACGGAACAGGCGCCTAGTGAATTAAAACTGAACAAACCAGCGGGTTGTCTCGTTTCTTTTGAGAAAAGGGACCGAATTGTGTCCATAATCCCCATGTAGGTCGCTAATGTCGAACGACTAGAGAGTCCGATAGCGCCTTGTCCAACCATAATCGTTTCTGGATATCTTGCTGTAAAGGCTTCAAACATGAGCGAACTTTTACCAGAACCCGATACCCCGCATAGAGAAACTAAAACATGCTTGGGAATTTGTACGCTTACGTTTTTCAAGTTATTGTTATTGGCTCTGTTTATTGTAAAATGCCCATTTATTTCCCTTGGACTTTTATTTATTTCTAACTTGTGATCGAGGACCGTTGCGGCGCTAGATCCTCTTAATCCTGCTAGATTGCCTTGATAGACAACTTTCCCTCCATTAACGCCCGCTTCTGGTCCCATCTCAATGATTTCATCCGCAATCTTGATCACGGAGCGATCGTGTTCGATTAAGATAATCGTGTTATGTTGTTCTTTCAGACCTTTCAGCATCTGAATTAATAAATCCACTTCTTCCGGATGGAGACCCGCGCTTGGTTCGTCAAAAATGTAGGTAAGATTGTTTAGACTACTCCCTAAATGACGCGCTATTTTCACCCTCTGCGCTTCCCCACCAGACAAAGTACCCATCTTTCTCGATAAACTTAAATAACCAAGGCCCATTTTGACGAGCTGCTGAATCGGCGGAATTGCTTGAGACGCAATCGATTCCCCCATCGGGTCGATGATCTTCTTCAGCTCGAGTAGCAATTCCGTCAATTCTAATTGACCGTATTCCGCGATATTGAGGCCGTCGATTCTACATTCCAACACTATCGGATTTAGGCCTGAACCTTGGCACGTTGGACAGGTCGCGCGCGTCGAAACGGCAAAAACATCCTCCTGGGATACTTGCTTCAACTTGGAAATATCTCTATTAATATAGAGCCGCGTAAACCTTGGCAACAATCCATCCCACTCATGATCTTGCGGTCCGTTTTTCGTATGAAATGGAGCAAAAACCCTTTCGCCTTCAGGTGGACCATATAGGAGCAGATTCCGTTTCTCTTCAGGATAGTCCTTGATCGGCAGATCCGGATCGAATAACCCGCCCGTCATCATCCAATTGCCTTGCCAACCCGAAGGAGACAGTGGCTTAAATCGCACCGCATACTCCCGCAACGACTTCTCGAAATCGACCATCTTATCTAAATCGGGGGCAACAACCTCCCCAAATCCATTGCAATCTGGGCACATGCCAAAGGAGCTGTGGCTCGAAAAATCGGTGGCGGAATCGATGGCTGGCTTGCCTATTCTCGAGAATAACAGTCGAATCAACGGATCTAAATCCATATACGTGCCGACTGTTGAACGGGAATTCCCTCCAACCGATCTTTGTTCAACCACAACAACGGGGCTTAAGTTCTGCATCAAATCGGCGCGCGGTCTCTCATACCTTGGCATTTGATTGCGGACATAGAGCGGATAATTCAACGTCATCTGCCTTCTGCTCTCCGTTGCCAACGTATCAAAAGCGACGGAGCTCTTTCCCGAACCCGACAGACCCGTAAATACAACGATTTTTTCTTTCGGTATCGTTAAATCAATATTTTTCAGATTATTTTCTTTAAGTCCTTTTAAGATGATTTCATCATTTCTTGCCGACATCTTTTCGTCCTTTCCGATTCATTCATTTCCCCGCTCCTTTTACCATAATATGAGTCTTTCAATATTGCACGATCGATATGCAAGCGCATGATTTAAAAAAACCCTTAATCTCAGATTAGATCAAGGGGTTTCACGCTTGAACAAGCGCTAGCTTCATTTTTATATTTTTATCTTAATGGTTAAAATCATGTATGGTTACTTCTACACGACGGTTTTTCTGTCTACCTTCTGGGTTGTCCGAACCGTTACTAAGCGCATTTTGGGCGACGGGCTCAGATGCTCCTTTTCCTGCCGTAGTCAGTCGATTTTCAGGAATTCCCTGCTCGATTAATGCGTTAAAAACAGCTTGGGCTCGTCTCTCTGATAGCTGTTGATTATAATCATCAGCCCCTTTACTATCTGTATGGCCCACGATTTCCACGGCTCCTTCCCCCAGACTGATGACATGCGCCAATTTTTGAATGGCGTCTCCAGATTCTGGGCGTAGTTGCTCAGAGTCAAAATCGAACAAAATACCTTCTGGTAAAGTAAGCTTCGTATTACCACCGATCTCCTCCGCTTTAAATTCATTTAAGGCGGTGATTACCGTCTTTTCCGCTTCAGATACGTCCACACTACTTTTGGTCACATAGCTTTTCGGCAGCTGGGATGTAAACGTAACAGATTCTGGGGGCGCTCTATCCTCTTTAACGTCTTGCTCAATCATTTCGTTTTGGGGTTCTTTTTGGAGATCTTCCTTTACTGTCGATGAAGAGCAAGCGGAAACAAATAATATAATGAATAACATCATCCATAATCTTTTCATTGTTACACCCTATCGCTCAATCTGAATCTGATCGAAGACTATTTTTGGATACTGCGTATTGGCGTTTTCCTCATCAGACTCTGTGGATTGTGAATTAAAAGACAGGGTAAGCGAGTTGGCTTTATCATCAAGACGCCCAACAAAAATCAGGGTCCCTTCCATTCGTTCATTTTTACCCACTCTCAAATCAACAGGCTGAAAAGAATATTCGAATCCCGTATCATCTACTAACTCCACACCCTCTAAATCAAGTTTTACATACGCGCTATACCCATTTTGAATCATAAAATCGACCGCGATATAATCGTCTTCAAAAGAAACCTTTTCAAGAGTCATAATTACGCCAGTTGGATGCTTAATCCGTTCATTGACCTCCAGATCGTTTGGTAATCCCTTGTTACTGGTCGACCTCCCGCTAGTCGGAGCATCATTGCGATCCTGATCCTCATCACCCTTTTCTTGAATCTCGCTCGTTTGTTCCTTCTGTTCTTGATCGGACATTTCTCCGACTTCATCCACCTCAGCTTCGACAGGTTCGTTTTCACTATTTCCACAACCAACAACGACACTGATGAAAATACTCATCAATAACACAGCCAACAATCTTTTTTTAATCATCTAAATCTCCTCCACTTTTTACCTTTCCCTCTAAATCTATCTATGTAAAGATACCCATTCCACTGCTTATCAACTCTCTAAGCCTACAGTCTATTATAAGATTATTTGGGAGGAAACAAATATAAGGGAAAAGTACCAATTAAATCTAGTACCCTTCCCCTATATGTATCGTACATTCATTTGCGCGCCATGCGCTCCAATTCTACTATATTTATGCTGGTGATTTAACGACTTATCTTTTCACAAACAATTCCTTTTGTTTGTAAGTTCAAAATACACTCTATTAGGTATTCTTGATCATGTTCCTTATAAATTGGAGTCATCCATTCGATTTCATCTAGTTGCTCATGCGGATCACGGCTTTTTCCGCGATACGAGGCGTCTTCCCATAGTGGATCATTGTTATAGCCTCTTCGCTTCATTTCTTGAATGACTTTCATATGGTACTGGTATAATTTATAAGGCGAATATGCAAATACATAATCTACGGTTGCATGTTTTTTCATCCACCCATTTCCACGCAGCGCGCAACACTCTCGATGTTGACCCAACAATTGTTGTCTCGGTAAACGGTCTAATAAATCTTCGTGCCATAGTCGCAATTCTTCACTTCCCCCATTCGAAGATCACGAGGCTGCAGGACTACTTAGCAGCGTATAATCAGCATAGATCAATTTGTTAATTCTCCATATCTTCAACTAGCTTTTCAGTTATATCTACCATACTTTGGGTATTTAGACTTATCATAGCGCATTCTGTCGAATTATTTTAGCAAATTTGGGCTATACTCTGGTGGCTAATAGGGACTCATTTTCTCTATGGCACCCGGCGTAGCGTAAAAAGCGGTAGTCGCCCATATATCGAAATTGTCGATCATATCCACCGGGGCCGCTGCTCCCTCTCCTCCCGTGGCCGTATTCACTGGTTCCAATCCACAAAAAAAGATTCCTTTTGGAGTCGTATATACCCATAGATACGCGGTTGAAGTCCAACTGCCAAGAGAGGTTCTTATTTAGCGTATACCGATTTAGGCAGTCAGTATACAAGCGCAGTCTTTGAGATGGCATTTTTAAAAAAACAAACCTATCGTGACGATAGGTTTGTTTTGGGCTATTTTAAATAACTATATTTTCTTGTTCGCCTTTTTCCCATTTAATAATATTGTTAAATGTAATTTCGGCTCTTCTTATCATAGCTTCATCTGTTGCAAATCCGATATGCGGAACATGAACAGTATTCGGGGCATTTAGGATAGGATAATCTGCGGGAATGGGTGGTTCCATATCCACTCTATCTAAACCGGCGCCAGCGATTATCCCATTGCGCAACGCTTCTGCCAATGCATCATTATCAACAATTGGTCCAACTGCTGTGTTGATTAAGATTGAACTAGCTTTCATCAATGCTAGCTTATCTTTATCAATTAAGCTTTTGGTTTCATCTGTTAGTGGCATATGAATGGTGACAATATCACTCGTCTCTAAGACTTCATCTAACGACTTATATTCTACACCTTTATCTATCAGTTCTTGCTTTTCGCTTCTGTTATAAGCAATGACGTGACAGCCAAAAGCTAAACCTATTTCAGCTACTGCGCTACCTATGTCTCCAGTACCTAATATTCCCAAGGTTTTGCCCTTTAAATCAGTCTGTCTGTAGCCATCCTTTGTACCTCCTTCTCTGACTACATCTTCTAAAGGTACAATACTACGTAACAGGGAAATTATTAGCCCAAAAGTAAGTTCTGCTACAGAATTTGTGCTATAACCTCCGGCATTTGAGACTTGGATTCCTTTCTCTTTACACTTTTCTAAATCGATATGATTATAACCAGTGAAGGCTACTGAAATATATTTTAATTTTTCTGCAACATCGATCACTTCACCACTCAGTGGCGTATTAGCGAGCACTAAAATCTCTGCGTCTTTGATCCTCATTTTAAGAGTCTCATCATCTAATTTCCCATCATCATAGACAACTAACTCATGACCATTATCGGCTAATGGTTTTGATATTCTATTGAACTCTTTCTCACTAATTCCTAGAGACTCTACGATTACAATTTTCATTTTTTTCTTTCCTCCATTTTTCTATAGTTACATTTCATAATACTGTTACCTTGGTTAACTTGTTATCTAAGCATATGATTATTCAGGCATTTTTTAAAATACCTTTCAAGGTAAATTACAATAGTATCTCGAGTTTTCAAACATAGGTTACACAATCACCGATCAAGGAAGACTGATTATTTGTTCTTAAAATTCCAGGAATAATTTTTCAGGTTGTTTCTGCACAGCAATTTTCCACCATTTGATTATGGTGGTCTACTTTTTTCCCAGCGTTTTTCTCTTTATTGGCCTACTATTAAACTAGCATTCATATGCTTGGGTTTCATTTCGGACACGTCCTCTCTATTTCTTATGATAGAGACTTAACTAAACGGTGTCCATACATCTATACTAGCTCCAATTCTTCTAATTCCTTCCCGTTGGAGAATAGACTATACCTCTTAAAAACACGGTAACGAATCAACAGCATCAGCAAGATCCTCATAACTATCTTTTAAATAACGCGAAGTGGTTGCAATATTACTATGGCCGACTAATCGCCTTACTTTCTCAATATCATTCCCCGTGGCCTTTAACATCCATTTACAAAACGTATGCCGAAACATATGCGGGCTTAGTTTCTTTTCTGAAGTACTGTAACCTTCAATCATCGTTTGAATACCGCGAATGGAAAACTGAGAAGACCGTTGGCTATAAAACACGTACAGCGATTCAGCTACATGCTCTTTTTTGGTTGCTATCTCTGCTCGAAACCGCAGCCAATCTTGCAATTCGAGAAACAAGGTGTTTGAAATAGGAATCATCCGCGCCTTTTGTCCTTTTCCCAAGACGCGGATCCGCTTCATGTCTAAGTCCAAGTCGGTCAGATTCAAATGAGAAACTTCTTCCACACGCAGCCCGGTGTACGTAAATAAATACACAATCGCCCGATCCCGTCTATATTTTTCCTCAAAATCGACACCCCGACTTCTTACGGGCGTTTCTCTCATCCTCCGCAACAGATCTTCGAATTCCTCTTCCGTCAGCCACATAATCTTCTCGTGATCTTCATCGGCCGATTTTAAATACGTGATGTCGAGCATCGGATTCTGACTCACCTTTTTATTTCGAACAGCCCATCCATAAAAACCGCGCAACGCGTTTAACCGTCGGTTGATCGTCGCGATCGCTAGGGGCTTGCCTTCGGTCGGCCGCATCATCCACCGAATCCATTTGTGAATATCGGTCTCGGTGATACAATCGTTCGGCTGAAGATGGCTTTCTTCAAAAAAATGATGTAAATCTCTTTCATATGCTTTCACTGTATGAGCTGATCTGCCGCTTTGCCGAAGGTCGTTGAGGTAGTCTGAAATCATGAGAACGTCCCCTTTCACTTATGCGCCGAGTTAAAAATTTTAAAAAACGTTAAAAACCATCTTTTTTGAATCTTATGCGCTGAGTATAGCATATCTTTCCCCCTTTATTCAGCGTTATCGGTAAAATTCAAGATGTCCCAGAATTAGATTGGATTGACGTAGAAGAAGCCTCCTTTGGCTTAACAAATCATACAGGAAATTTACCCTCACCGATGATTCCAGAAACTTTTACACCGCCGATTATTGAAATGATTGTAAAAATAAATCTTCGTTTTAATATTTAATTCTTGGTTCTTGAAGCGTGACTAATGGACTTTTCTAATAAATCACATACAACATAACGGTTTTGTCTGGCTTGTTTAAAGGTTTTAGTTCCACAGACGTTTTAAATATCGTCTGATAATCGGTTGGCTTCATCAATAAGTTCTAAATTAAACATAGAGTCAATCATTATCTTATATAGTTCTTGGTTATCTTGCGGAAGATAATTAAGCTGAATGTCCCTAAATAATGCAAGTCTTGAGGCAATCGGTGAGGATTGAAGATATTCCTGTAACGACTCTAAATCAGGATATGTATCATTTTGAATTAGGAATGGTATGTGCTTTTCATGTTGAGAAAGTGGAGTTATAACTCCTATCCCATCCTGTGTTTGTATACTTACTTTTGCTTGCCTTTCTAATCCAATCCTTTGAACATACCCATACGGATTATCAATAATAGGGATTTGGAGATTTCCCATTAAGAACCTTCTGACTTTCTCAAGAACTAATCTTTCACTTTGAGATGGTTGATATGCCTCTGCAATCCATTGTTCTTTAGTTGCTAAATAATTATCTTCACCTTGAAAATGGTTATAGAACAATTCACTGTCAGTCAGATTGACCCTTAAAAATTCACATAGATTTCTTGCCACTATACGAGCTGGACGTTCAAAATCCATTGGACAAACACAAACAATAGGGGCTACCTCAAGATCAGTTACAGAACTGTAATCAGTAAGAAATCCATAATGGATACCGTCTACACCAATATTTCCAAATACGATCACATCACTTGGTGTATTAAAATACCTGAAGTTTCCAAGACAAAGATAAAAATTTAGACCAAGATAAAATTGTTCAGGATCACCAAGAATATTTTGTAAATCTATTAATCTTTGGAGTGTATGTGGGATACCGTAATTACCAAATTTTTTACGCATTAAGTACCGCCTTGTATATTTTTTCGCTCCCTGTTGTACAGTTCTAATTGCATCTTTTGCTTTAGCTTTATCGCTTTCAATTACGGCAATGCTCTTTTTTTATGCCGCCTTGGGCAAGCAATGTTCGTGAAAACCTTACCTCCCCATCGTAGTTACTGAGTAACACTGTTACCGAGATAAGCCCTGTTTTCCCCTCGGTTGTACCAAAAGCGCGGGGAAGGGAAGAACTATCTCACCAAAAAAGATTGCCATCAATCGGTACATCTGCATGCCAAATAAATCCGTGAAATTCCCGATTTTAAAAATCTTCACCTTCGGGATTAGAAGTAATCTTTTAAAAAACTCTACTTTAGAAAAGAATATTCCTCATCTCTTTACTTAAACAGATCCAAAATATTGGTAAACGGATACGAAAATTAAAAATACCGATGTCGATAGGGTTAAAACAAAATACTGTCGTTTGTTTGTAACAAACATCTCTACTCCCTGATTCAAAAATGCTAAGCCCAGTATGCCCCATACCAAAGGAAGTAAAGACAGTGGAGTCATAAGCGTAATAAGAATCGCATGAAAAATGAAAATGATCAACAAAATATCCAGCGCCAAAAATGGCAGCCTTCTCCCTTTCCAGGTCTTAAACATTTCCTGACCTCCTCCTTCTAATTGTTTATTTAAGGAAATCATATCAGATAATCGAATTTATAAAATCCCATTTCGAGATCCCTCGTTCTTTTTTCTAGAAAAAAAATATATAAGCCGCTTCAATCACTCATCTTTCCTTCAGATCTCCCACTCGTTAATGCACCTGAAGAATCCAAACTCCACTTTAAAGGCTCGACCCATGTTGATCTAAATTTCGATAGAGGTATGGCGCCGTAAACGAAAAGTAAATCAGAAAAGTTTTCCCGCAGTTCCTCGTTAATAAAGCTGTCTTTTTGCGGTATAAAACCTTTACTTTACCTTTGTCATCTCTTCCTCTATCCTCCCGTACAAGTTGGATAAAAGATCGCTGTAGTAACTTTTTATTTTTTCATAAATGAGTTTAACTTCCTCTTCGTCATAAAGATGAGAAGTCTTATTCCAATCTACCATCATATCGATCCACTGTTCCTCATCTTTAATTAATCCATAAGTAAATGCCTCTCGGATCGTAGAGCGAGGACTTCTTATTTCACTAATTCCATTGTATTCTAAGAACTGTTTCATCAACTTCCAACTCAGTTCGAAAGTGAATTCAAATCGCTGAATGACACCATCATAAACAATATCCTCAATCGGTTGAATCTTGGTTGCTTCATTTAATCTAGTCGTCGCTCGTTTATAATCATTCAGCCTCTCGAAGAGCCTTTCCTTGCTCATAGATAACGACCCCCTCTTTGTTTATATTAGAAATCAAGGTTTCCTTTATCCTCATAACTTTCCTTCAAATAACGGGAAGTGGTCGTAATGTTACTGTGACCCGCCAATCGTCGCACTCTTTTTATAATCAATGCTCGTTGCTTTTAACATCCACTTACAAAACGTATCCCGAAACATATGCGGGGACAGATTCTTCCCGTTCCATGAATTTATTTTGCGCCTGAACAAGCACATATTTTTTAGTCCACATTTGAGTAGTAACAATTAATCCTTCTCCCTCTTTTTCAAAGAACAGACCAGCGCCATTTTGCTCTTTGAATTTCCATCCCCTTGATCCAATCATTTGTTTTATATTTTCATTGGCTATTAAAATACCTTCATTTTCAGTTCTTGTAATGTACCAAATGTAATTCTCATTTTCTGTTATCTTTACTATCTTTTCATCCGATTTTTTTAATTTTCCAATTACCTCTTTTGCTGATAAATTATTTATTGGTAGAGGAGGATAGTATGATTTATTTACAATTATAAACGCCGCAACAATAGCTACTGTTAATCCCAAGATAACTCCAAACCGTTTCATGTATATCCTCCACATTTAATGATGATACAATATATTGGCTATACCGAGATCAGCCCCGCATTCCTTTTCCCGAAAGAAAGGAGGGGGCGCAAAAGACAAACAATTCTACTAAAAACAGATACATTCATCTTATATCCACATGCTAAATAATCTCGAAGGTAGTGGTTATTAAAAACCACTACCTTCGAGATCGGGGAGAACCGATCCAACTATTTACATTACCGTCAACAGTAATATAATTATTTATTAAAGAAGTCTGTTAGGGGGCTTGTAATGAAAATACCAATCAGGAGCTTTTGCCGAGATTTTATTTTAAGGCTATACCCTTAACTCTACCAACGCAACACACTCCACATGCATCGTTTGCGGAAACATATCAACGGGTTGAACTTCTTTCGTCACATATCCACCGTCTTCCAAAATCCGTAGATCCCGAGCTAACGTGCCGGGGTTGCACGATACGTAGACGATGCGTTGCGGCTTCATTTTGATCAGCGTATCTAACAGTTGTTGATCACAGCCTTTGCGCGGCGGGTCCACAACAACGACGTCAGCGACAATGCCCTGCGCGTACCACCAAGGTATAATCTTCTCCGCCTCGCCAACGGCAAACTCCACATTGTCCATCGCATTCAAGCGCGCATTGCGCTTCGCGTCAGCAATCGCTTCTGGCACGATCTCAACTCCGTATACCTGTCTCGCTTTTTGCGCCAAAAACAAAGAGATGGTGCCGATCCCACAGTAGGCGTCGATCACGGTTTCGGTTCCAGATAGATTGGCAAAAGCCAGCGCTTGATTGTAAAGGACTTCGGTTTGAACGGGATTAACTTGGTAAAAGGAGCGAGCGGAGATTGCAAATTTTACGTTGCCGATGTAGTCGTGTATATGCGGTTCGCCCCAAATGACTTTCGTTCGTTCGCCCATAATCACATTCGTTTTCCGTTTATTTATATTGAGGACAATGCTTTTTAAGCCGTCCACTTCATTAATCAGTTGATTAACTAGCTTGTCTTTTTCTGGAAGTTTATCATCGTTGATGATCAAAACAACCATAATCTCCCCTGTTTGGAAGCCGACTCTCACAATGACATGGCGGAGCAGGCCTGTTCCCGTTTGCTCATCGTACGCTCGAATGCAAAGGGAGGTAGCCACTTCTTTTACCAACTCGATGATTTCATCACTTTTTTGATGCTGAATTAAGCACGATTCCATATTAATAATTTGATGGCTGCGAGGGGCATAGAATCCAGCGACAAGCCCACCTTCTTCCTCGCCAAACGGCACCTGCGCCTTATTTCGATAACGCCACGGGTCCTCCATTCCTACTGTCGGATGAACAACGGCGTGTTCTATTTTCCCGATGCGCCGCAAATTGTCCTCTACTAGTATCCTTTTCTGAGCTAGCTGTTCTTCATAATTCAGATGCTGCAAAGCGCACCCGCCACACTGATCGAAAAGTGGACAATCGGGTTTAACGCGATGTTCGTTCGGTTGTAAAACCTCGAGCATTTTGGCAAACCCATATTTTTTGCCTGTTTGCATCACTTGCGCTTTGATCCGTTCACCTGGCAATGCTTGCGGGATAAACAAGGTATAACCTTCAAACCTTCCCACACCCTGTCCATCGTGACTGAGGTCGGATACTATTAGTTCTATTTGTTCATTTTTTTTTACCGGAATCACTTGTTTTTTACTCATATTTTCACCTGTTCCTGCGGCATGATCACTTCAATGTGTTGGGGTAAAACCGAAAAGCTCATCGGCAGTTGTCCGCCTAACTCCCCATCGAGGTTTAACATTACTTGTGAAGATGAAGTCACCTTCAACTGTTTCGTTTGAAAATAAATTACCTGTGGATCTTTAATATGATCCCCTCTAATGACATTCGTCGCAATCCGAACTAGATCGGGCAGCGAAGTCTTTCGTAAAATAATACAGTCGAATAATCCATCTGTTAAATCCGCATGCGGCGCCACCTTTTCAAGACCGCCAACCGAATTGCTGTTTGAGATCAAAAAAAGTGTGATCTCTTCATCAATGATTTGCTCATCGGTTTCGATTCGCACCCGACTCGGACGAATAAAGGGAAGTTTCTCAATTCCTTTTATGTAATAAGCAAGCTGTCCCAACAGCGTCTTTAATCTCGTTGGCACTTCATAGGTTAAATCAGTTAAGGCTCCGCCACCAGCAATATTGATAAAATAACGATTGTTTATTTTACCAATGTCAACGGCGCGTGGTTGTCCTTCTATAATACTGCGACTAGCCCCGAGTACATTTCGCAAAGGCAGTCCCAACGCGCGCGCAAAGTCATTGGTTGTTCCCGCGGGAATGATGCCGAGCGGCGGACGGTTGTCTCTTTCAGCCATGCCATTAACGACTTCATGGAGTGTTCCATCTCCACCCGCGGCGATGATTAAATCAAAGTTTCGTTCAATTGCTAGCGATGCCGCTAGGGACGCATCCCCTGCTCCTTTTGTAGCGTGACAAGATGTTTCATAGCCGACCTGCTCAAATAGATCTAAAACCTCAGGCAATCTCCTTTGAAATTCTTCCCTACCCGATGAAGGATTATAAATTAAACGAGCGCGTTTCATCTCTCTATCATCACCTTTATTGTCCGTCTCTCTCCATAATATCCTACCCAAAGGCAAGAAAGAAGTTGTATATAAAAAATAGAGGGGAACTTTTGGAACCCATATCGAGTCCTCTCCCCTCTACTCTGTCAATTCATTTTATAGCTTGTCCAATTCATCTTTAAGCAACTGATTAACCATGCCGGGATTTGCTTTCCCTTTGGTCGCTCGCATCACTTGTCCCACTAAGAAACCGATCGCTTTGGTCTTGCCTTCTTTGTAGTCTTGAACCGATTGCGGATGGTTCGAAATCGCTTCAAGCGCTGCCTCGCGGATCGCACCTTCGTCGCTAATTTGAACCAATCCTTTTTCTTCGACGATCTGTTCAGGCGCTTTCCCCGTTTCCAACATTTCGCCAAACACGGTTTTAGCGATTTTCGTGCTGATCGTGCCTTTTTCAATGAGTTTGATCATTTCGGCAAAGGAAGCGGGTGTCATTTTAATGTTTTTTAATTCGATTTGTTCGGCGTTTAAATAGCCCATTAAATCACCCATAATCCAATTGGACACTTGTCTCGCGTCAGCGCCCGTTTCCACGGATTGTTGGAAAAAGTCAGAGATATCCTTTGAACTTGTTAAAATAGCCGCGTCCGTCTGTGACAATCCGTAATCTTCAACATATCGAGCTTGTCTCGCATCCGGAAGTTCAGGAATTGTCGTTTTAATTTCTTCAACCCAATCGCGACTAATTTCGAGATGAACGAGGTCCGGATCCGGGAAGTAGCGGTAATCGTTCGCTTCTTCTTTCCCTCGCATCGATAGTGTGCGGGCATTGGCGTCATCCCAACGACGCGTTTCTTGAACGATCAGTTCCCCTTTGTTGAGTAACTCCGCTTGGCGAATTTGTTCATATTCAAGTCCACGTTGCACGTTTCGGAATGAGTTCATATTTTTAAGTTCCGCCTTTGTGCCAAATTCTGCTTGTCCAAATGGGCGCAAACTAATGTTGGCGTCGCAACGTAAGGAACCTTCCTCCATCCTTACATCAGACACTTCACAATATTGCAGAATGGAACGAACTTTTTCTAAATAAGCGCGCGCTTCCTCGGGACTGCGCAGATCTGCTTCTGAAACAATTTCCACCAGCGGCACACCAGAACGATTATAGTCAGCTAGCGTGGCGTCATCATAATCGGAGTGGATCAATTTCCCCGCGTCTTCCTCTAAGTGTAGACGGTTAATCCGAATCCGTTTCGTTTCTCCATTTACGACAATATCAATCCAACCATTTTGACCGATCGGTTGATCTTGTTGCGAGATTTGATAAGCTTTCGGCAAGTCAGGGTAAAAATAGTTCTTGCGGTCAAATTTTGAAATTTCACCGATCTGACAATTTAGGGCAAGCGACGCTTTAATCGCAAACTCTACGGCTCGTTTATTAAGCAACGGCAATACGCCAGGATGACCTAAACAAATCGGACACGTATGTGTATTCGGCGGCGCCCCAAATTCAGTTGGACACCCACAGAAAATCTTCGTATTCGTTGATAACTCAGCATGCACTTCTAAACCGATAACCGTTTCGTAATTCATATTTTCTTTTCCCCCCTTTTACAGCTGCGGACGCGCTGAATGATGATCAGTCTGCTGTTCAAATGCGTGAGCGACGCGCAAGACTGTCGATTCGTCAAAGTGTTTACCCATAATTTGCAATCCAACAGGCAATCCGTCGTTCGTTAAACCGCAAGGTACACTAATCGCAGGGATTCCCGCCAAATTAACTGGCGCCGTGCAGATGTCATTCAGATACATTTTTAATGGATCAGCGACTTTCTCCCCGATCTTATAAGCCGTTGTCGGCGTTGTCGGTCCAATCAGCACATCATAATTAGCAAACAATTCGTCAAAATCTTGTTTGATCAACGTTCGAACTTGCTGGGCCTTTTTATAATAGGCGTCATAGTAACCCGAGCTAAGGGCATACGTTCCGAGCATAATTCGACGCTTCACTTCCGCTCCAAAACCTTGACTTCTCGTCTCTTTATACATCTGAATCAGGTCGTTTCCGCTTTCACTGCGCATCCCAAAGCGAACACCATCATAACGAGCAAGATTAGACGAAGCTTCCGATGGGCCCAAAATATAATAGGTAGGAACAGCATATTCCGTATGAGGCAAAGAAACTTCCTCGACGATCGCGCCCATCCCTTCCAACGTTTTTAATGCTTGTTGAATCTTGTCCTTAATTTCTTGGTCGACTCCTTCGCCAAGCAATTCTTTGGGCACGCCCACTTTGAGACCTTTCACATTCCCGTTTAAAGCAGAAATATAGTCGGGTACGTCCACGTCCGCGGATGTGGAATCATATGGATCATGAGCAGCCAAAACAGAAAGAAGATACGCCGCGTCCTCCACATTCTTCGTGATGGGTCCAATCGTATCCAATGATGAAGCATAAGAAATAAGGCCAAAACGAGAAACTAAGCCATAAGTTGGCTTTAATCCAACAACGCCACAATAAGCGGCTGGTTGTCGAATCGATCCCCCTGTATCCGATCCAAGCGCAAAGAAAGCTTGACGGGCCGCGACTGCAGCTGCAGAACCGCCGCTCGATCCTCCGGGCACATATTCCTTATTCCATGGGTTCACCGTTACTTGGAAAGCTGAGTTTTCCGTTGAACCACCCATCCCGAACTCATCCATATTTGTTTTTCCGATTAAAATGGATTCGGAGGCGCAAATTCGATCCATCACCGTCGCATTGTAAATCGGATCGTAGTTTTCTAACATTTTACTGCCCGCCGTTGTCGTGACATGTTCGGTTACAATGTTATCCTTCACGGCGATCGGCAAACCAAACAAGAGGCCTCGTTCTCCTTGCAGACTGCCTTGCTCATCTAATTGTTTCGCCTTTTGTTTCGCTTGTTCTTCATTCAGCGTCAAAAAGGCTTTTAATTGATCGTCTGTTTGTTTAATTCTTTGAAAAGAGGCATCGATCAATTCTGAAACAGACACTTGCTTTTGCTCTAACGCATTATGTAGTTCCGTAATCTTCTTATCAAAAATGGACATCCCCGCGCCTCCTCTATTCTTCCATTACCGCTGGAACTTTAAAATGTCCTTCATCATGATCCGGGGCATTTTTCAATGCTTCCTCACGCTTGACAGAAGGTCTGTTTTCATCTTCCCTCATCACATTGTAGATCGGCATGACATGACTCGTCGGTTCCACGTTAGTTGTGTCCACATCTTTAAGCTTTTCAAAGAAAGTTAAAATATCATTCAGCTGGATCGTGTACTTTTCTGCTTCCTCATCGGAAAGATTCAGTCGCGCAAGATCAGCAACATGCTCCACTTGCTCTTTGGTAATCCCGCTCATTTCCGTCCACCTCCATTAATTAACACCAATCTAAATCATACCAAATAGTAAAGGGCCTCGCAATTAGACGAAGCCCGCGTTCCATTACTTAATTTTTACAGCGGTTCCCGTAGCGATGACCATCATCATTCCTTCACGCAACGTTTCAAAGTCGAGATCAATCCCGATTA
Organism: Ammoniphilus oxalaticus; assembly: GCF_003609605.1. Lineage (NCBI taxonomy): Bacteria > Bacillati > Bacillota > Bacilli > Caryophanales > Paenibacillaceae > Ammoniphilus > Ammoniphilus oxalaticus. Next base: position 109,908 of record NZ_MCHY01000013.1, read on the forward strand.
CCGCATTGGCCCCAAACCGCTTCGCTTTTTCTTCCAGCTCACGTAAAGCCACTTCGCGTCCTTCAGATAATTTAGTCTCATACGCTCCGCTTCTGCCGCCGATAAAATCCGTAATCCCCGCTAAAAAATCCCGAACCACATTCGCTCCCAAGATTACTTCACTGGAAACGACAGAAATATAGGTTTCAACTTCCCTACCTTGCACCGTGCTTGTCGTTGTCATTAACACGCGACTTTCCCCTCTCTGTATAGGCTAACCTTTTTTACGTTAGTTCCAACGAATAGGTTTCGTTTTAACTGGAAAATAGGTACAACGCTAATGAGAGGATAGAAAAACCAATCCCAATCGCGTAAATAACTAGCACGGCCTGTGTTTGCGTTAAGCCCGTTTTTAATAAGCGGTGGTGAACGTGTCGCTTGTCCGCGTGATAAATGGGAATTCCCGCCCGTAACCGAGCGAAAACGACTTGAATCGTATCGAAAAAAGGCACGCCAAACGCTAAAATGGTGACTAAAAAGGTGACAGCTGTCGCGCTTTTCATCGCTCCGTATAAAGACGTGACCCCGATCGCATATCCTAAAAACATCGAACCGGCATCACCTAAAAAAATGGTTGCAGGATGAAAATTATGTCTGAGAAAAGCGAGGCTACCGCCGATTAAAATCACCGCAAGGACGGCGACATCGGCTTGTTGCCGCAGTATCGCGATCGTAAATAACGTCAGCGAAGAAATCACCGTAATCCCGCCGGCTAACCCATCCATCCCATCTAGAAAATTAATCATATTGACAAAAGCAACGATCCAAATGACCGTCGCTATAAATGCAAGCCAATTGGGAAACAGGTACAACCCCTCTTCCGTCCAAAACTGTCTAATTCCGAAAAAACGGATACCAATCATATAAACAAGAGCCGCGCTTGCCACTTGACCGATTAATTTCGCCCAAGCGGGAAAGTCTTGTCCTTTTGATTTGTACCAATCATCAACCAATCCAATCAACAACAAAATGAATCCGCCCCAACTTAATGCGATATGAAGCGGCGTGATGTCAAAAAACAAAAACAAAGTAACATTGGTTCCGAGATAAATAGCCAGCCCACCCGATAACGGGATCGGACGACTATGGATTTTGCGGGAATTCGGTCGATCCACGACTCCCAATCGCTCAGCCCATCTTTTGGTCACTGGAATTAACAGATACACGGCTATAAACGTAAAAAGGGAAACGACTACATACGAAATCATACTATACCGCGCCCTTTTAGATTTATTATTCGTGTTTAGTGTGACCAAAAAAAATAAAAAGAATCGCCTTTCCTCAATTTGGAGGTCAGACGATTCGATGGCCAGCCTGTATCGATTAAAGCCTTTCAGAAACAAGTTTTGCTTGTGTAAAGAGGGATAAGTAGTCAGGGCCGCCCGCTTTTGAGTTTGTCCCTGACATATTAAATCCGCCAAATGGGTGAACGCCAACGATCGCTCCCGTGCACTTCCGATTAAAATACAAATTTCCGGTGTGGAACGATTCCCTCGCTTTTTCTAAGTGTACTCGATTGGTTGAATACACAGATCCTGTCAATCCATATTCTGTCTGGTTGGCAATTTCTAAAGCATGGTCAAAATCGCGAGCTTTTGTAAAGGCAACGACAGGTCCAAATATTTCTTCTTGCATGATCCTCGCTTTAGGGTGGACATCGGAAAAGACCGTCGGTTGAATGAAATATCCTGGACCGTCTCCACGCTTGCCACCTGTGACTAACACGCCTTCCTTCTTCCCGATCTCAATATAGTCCAGCGTTTTTTGATACGCTTGCTGATCTATCACAGGCCCCGTATAAAAGGTGGGGTCTTGGGGGTCACCGACGGTTAGTTGTTCAGTCAATGCCGTCACCCTATCCAAAACTTGATCGTACACATCCTGATGGATGATTGCCCGCGAACATGCCGAGCACTTTTGACCAGAAAATCCAAACGCAGACGTAACAATGCCTTGCGCCGCTAACTCCAAATCAGCCTCTTTATCTACAACGATCGCATCTTTTCCACCCATTTCAGCGATAAAACGTTTCATCCACTTTTGTCCTGACTGGACCTTGGCCGCTCGTTCATGGATCCGCAATCCAACTTCCCGTGACCCCGTAAAACTGATAAATCGTGTTAACGGATGGTCCACTAAGTAGTCACCAATTTCCGAACCTTGCCCAGGCAAGTAGTTAACCACTCCCGCGGGCACACCCGCCTCCTCCAAAACTTCCATAAACTTTGCGGCAATGATCGGTGTGGCGCTTGCTGGCTTCAGCACGACCGTATTCCCTGCTACTAGGGCGGCAGTCGTCATCCCAACCATAATCGCTAACGGAAAATTCCATGGCGGTATGACAATTCCAACGCCTAGCGGAATATAGTAGAGCTCATTGTCTTCACCCGCAAGCCGTGTCAACGGTTGACGTTCCGCTAGACGCAACATTTGCCTGGCGTAGTATTCCATAAAATCAATCGCTTCCGCTGTATCCGCGTCCGCTTCCGGCCAACTTTTCCCCGCTTCAACTGTCAACCACGCGGAAAATTCATGTTTTCGCCTTCTTAAAATCGCCGCCGCTTTAAACAAATAGCGCGCCCGTTGTTCAGGCGCAACGGACTTCCAACTTTCAAACGTCTTTGCCGCTGTTTGGATCGCTTTTTCAGCAAGAGCCACATCCGCTTTTGCGACAACGCCTATCACTTGATCTGTGTTCGCCGGGTTGATCGAGACAATCTTATTTTCCGTTCTGATTCTCTCTCCATCAATAATCAACTCATAATCCTTGCCAAGTTGCTGTTGAACATGGAGCAACGCTTGTTTGTATTCCAATTGTTGTTGTTCGTTTGTAAAATCGGTAAACGGTTCAGGACGAAACGGCGTTACCAAATAAAATCCCCCCTCATCGTACTCACGATCGCCAAACGCGATAAAGCGTGACGCATGCTTTTTTTCAACGCTGTTATCATTTTATTCGGAATCATGCCGAACATGCCTTTCTTACGCAACGCAAAAGGATAAGGATGGTTTTGAACAGAGGGGTGGTAAAGAGCAGATGAAGATATTAAAGCGGGGCGAGTATAGGAATTTAGAGATATAAAAGATTTAATTGCGGATTTGGAAAGTGATGACGAGTAGATGAACACTCCCAAACGTTGGTGTTTGATGTTTGAAGAGCGCGGTTATCAATTTATGAAAAACGAGCATAATTAACTAACGTTTCGCGCTCATGTGTCTATCGCGGGACTTCAAATTGTCAAAAATTGTTCAAAAAAGCAGGATGTCAAACTGTGCCATTTTGAAAAAAGATGTCGCGAGAAAACCAAGGCTTCTAGTTCTACTACAGTAATATATAAACTATAATTGCAACAACTAGGTTAGGGATACCAATAAGAAATAATTTTCTAAATAAAGCATGCCGTCTTCTCGTTTCCTCGTTTGATTCATTTGAAAAATTGGCTCTATTTCTATCCCCACTGATAAACGCGCCTGATAATAGCCCAGCCGCAAATAAAAATAAGCCACCTACACCTCCGCCAATTCGATAAATAATACCCCAGTCTTGAAGTAAAAAAGACGCTATAGATGTGCATAACAGGATACTTAATCCTATTCCAATTGATTTCATTTTAATCTCCTATTTTAACAAAAAGTCATTAAATTTATATCTGAAAATACATACATTGCTAATCTTCATATCTTAACAAAACAAGGCATTAACATCGAACATCATCTTAAAAAGATAAGTTAATTGTTAATGCCCTTGTCAATTTTATTTATCCAGTTTTGTTAACAGATTGCGCCATAGGAGGGAGTAACGATGCCATCGTTTGTTCGGCCCTCGGCATCATTTATAACATCGATAAAAACTGTTCCTCGTTGAGCACAGTGACATTTAGCTCCTCGGCTCGTCTTAATTTAGAACCGGCGCTTTCGCCAGCGACGACGAAATCGGTCCGGGAACTGACACTGCCTGAAACTTTCCCGCCACGCTCTTCAATCGCCGTTTGCGCCTCTTTGCGCGTCATTTGCTCTAACGTCCCCGTGATGACGACTGTTTTCCCGCCAAACGGAGAGTCTGCTTGAATTTGTTCAACTCTAGGCCCTGTGTACTCTAAGTTCACACCCGCTGATCGCAGCCGTTCAATCGTTTCCCTTACTTGCTCATTTTGGAAGTATGTAACGACACTTTGCGCCATTTTCGGCCCAATCTCATCAATGGCGACAAGTTCTTCCTCTGTTACATTCATAAGCTGATCCATCGTTAAAAGATGCTGGCTCAATGTTCGAGCGGCTTTCACTCCGACAAGTCGAATTCCGAGGCCAAAAACGAGTCTTTCTAACGAGTTTTGCTTGCTCGCCTCAATCCCATTCAACAGATTTTCGACTGATTTTTCTCCCATTCGTTCCAGTCGCAACAATTCATCGCGGTTGAGAAAATAAAGGTCTGCGACCCCATTGACTAACTTATGATTGAACAGTTGCGTGATCAACCTCTCCCCTAACCCATCGATGTTCATCGCATTGCGGGACACAAAATGAATCATCCCTTCCCGAATATGGGCGGGGCAAGACGGATTAATACAACGCAAAGCGACTTCGTCTTCCAGGCGAACGAGCGCGCTATCGCATTCCGGGCACTCCGTCGGCATCGAAAAGGGCTGTTCCGCCCCTGTTCGGCGCTCAGCTAGCACCGCCACAATTTCGGGAATGATGTCGCCCGCTTTTTTAACGATGACCTGGTCGCCGAGCATGAGTCCCTTCTCGCGAATGATATCTTCGTTATGCAATGAAGCTCGTTGCACGGTTGTGCCCGCCAAGCTGACCGCTTGCAAGATCGCTGTTGGCGTCACAACACCTGTCCTGCCTACACTCACTTCAATATCCTCAAGCACCGTTACCGCTTCTTCCGCGGGAAACTTATAGGCCACCGCCCAGCGCGGACTACGCGCGGTTGAACCTAGCTCCTGTTGTTGGGCGAAACTGTCCACTTTCACGACTAAACCATCGATCTCATACGGCAATTCGCTTCGTTTTAACGTCCAGGCTTCAACAAATTCAATCACTTCTTCCATCGACGCAAACAAGCGACGCTTCGGATTGACTTTAAAACCAAGCGTTTCTAAGTAATCCAACGCTTCGCTATGTGAGTCGACATGCTCTCCTTCCAGCGACCCCACTCCATACAAAAAGATATCCAATTCTCTTGCCGCCGCCAGCTTCGGATCTAATTGACGCAACGATCCCGCAGCGACATTACGCGGATTAGCAAACAGCGCCTCACCTTGCTCCGCGCGCAATCGATTAATTTTTTCAAAGGCCGGCTTTGGCATAAATGCTTCCCCTCGAACTTCAATCGTTCGCGGTTCGGTCAATTTGAGGGGAAGGGAGCGAATCGTCCGCAAATTTAAAGTAATATCTTCGCCAATCGAGCCATCGCCCCGTGTCGCTCCTTGAACGAACATACCTGCTTCGTAACGCAATGAAACAGCCAATCCATCAATCTTTAGTTCGCACACATACTTCACCGAATGTTCGCCAACATGTTGTTTGACGCGACGATCAAAATCCCTTAAATCATCCACATTAAAAGCATTCCCTAAACTTAGCATCGGCGAACTGTGTTCCACTTTTTCAAAGAAAGGGAGCGGTTCGCCGCCGACGCGTTGCGTTGGAGAATCAACGGTCAACAGCTCGGGAAAGTTGCCTTCTAATTGAATCAGCTCTTGCATCAGTTGGTCGTATTCCTGATCGCTAATTTGCGGATTGTCTTTTACATAGTAAAGAAAATCATGTTTTGCGATCCATTCTTTTAATTGTTCAATCCGAATTTGAGCCGCCTGTAAATCCATCTATCTTCTCCTTACACTTTTTTAATGGGAGCAAATTTAGCGAGCAGTTTTTTAATTCCTTGCGAGGCAAACGCGATATCTAATTCTAACCCATCGTCTTCCCCTTTCACGCTGACGACCGTCCCTGTCCCCCATTTGCGATGTTCCACTTTATCCCCCACATGCCAATCCGCGCTCACATTCGCGCCTTGTTGCTGACTTGATACGAGATGGGTTGGACGATGCGTTTGGGTAGGAGTAACCGCTGCCGGTCGAGCGGGTTCCCACACCGAAATCGGTTCATCCTTTTCTACCAGGTCCTCAGGAATTTCTTTCAAAAAGCGAGAAGGCGGATTTGTCGCTGTCCTGCCAAATAACGTCCGCATCTGGGCATACGTCAGGTATAGTTCTTGCTCCGCTCGCGTAATTCCAACATAAGCCAGCCTGCGTTCCTCTTCCAGCTCCTCTTCGTCTTCAAGCAACGCGCGCGAATGCGGGAACACGCCTTCCTCCATCCCGATCAAAAATACAACAGGAAATTCAAGTCCTTTGGCGCTATGGAGCGTCATCATCAACACCTTGTTGTCTTCATCTTCATCGTCAACCGAGTCGATATCGGCGACCAGCGCTAATTCCGTTAAAAAAGAAATTAAACTTTTATCCTCGTTTTTATTCTCAAAATCTAGCGTGACAGACAAAAACTCATCGATATTTTCCAGACGCGCCGTCGCTTCCAGTGTCCCTTCCGCTTGATACATTTCACGGTATTCCGCCCGCTTCAATAACTCTTCTGTCAGTTCAGTTACACTTAAGTATTCGTTCATTTGTTCTAAGTCACGTATCATTTCAGCGAAGTCACGCGCGTTTGTTGCCGCCCTACCCCTCAGCCCGATCTCTTCCACATTAAATATAGCTTGATACATCGAGATTTCGCGGCGGGCCGCGTAAGCCATAATCCGTTCCACGGTCGCTTGTCCAATGCCGCGCTTTGGAACGTTAATGATCCGTTGCAAACTAATGTCATCATCCGGATTGGCGATCAACCGCAAGTAAGCAAGGACATCTTTAACTTCCTTTCGATCGTAGAACTTCGTTCCCCCAACAATTTCATAAGGGATGTTTGATTTGAGAAACACTTCCTCAATCACACGGGATTGCGCATTTGTTCGATATAAAATAGCGTGATCGCGGTATGTTCGCTGGTCATTCAATGCTTGTTTAATTTTTTCCGTAATAAAATAAGCTTCAGAATGGGCAGAATCCGCCTCATAGATGAAGATTTTATCTCCCTCTTCATTATCACTCCAAAGATTTTTCGGTTTACGGTTTAGATTATGTTGAATTACATGGTTAGCCGCTTGTAAAATTCGTTTCGTTGAACGGTAATTCTGTTCCAGTTTGACGACCTTCACACTCGGATAGTCCTCTTCAAAGTTTAAAATGTTCGTGATATCTGCTCCGCGCCAACGATAAATCGATTGATCCGAGTCCCCAACGACGCAAATATTGCGGTGGCGATCCGCTAACATCTTTACAAGTAAATACTGGGCTCGGTTCGTATCCTGATATTCATCGACGTGTATATATCGAAATTTCCGCTGATAAAACTCCAACACCTCTGGCGCTTGTTGAAAGAGTTGGATCGTAACCATAATTAAGTCATCAAAATCCAACGCGCTATTACTTTTTAATTTTTTCTGATATAGTTCGTACACTTGATGGACTGTATCCTGAAATGGATTGCCAATCAGATTTCCGTATTGCTTCGGGTCTTTTAATTCATTCTTTGCTGAACTAACCGAAGCTAAGACTGCTTTCGGATCATACATTTTCGGATCGATGTTGAGCTCTCTTTGACATTGCTTCACGACAGAAAGTTGGTCCCCTGAATCAAGAATGGAAAAATTTCGATTATATCCGAGACGCTCAATATCCCGTCGTAAAATCCTTACGCACATCGCGTGAAAAGTAGAAATCCATATATCTTCGGCTTTTATCCCAGCAAGCTCTCTCACTCTATCGCGCATTTCTCGCGCCGCTTTATTCGTAAATGTAATCGCAAGAATACTCCAAGGGGCAACACCCTCTTGTAACAAATAACCAATCCGTTGGGTGAGGGCCCGCGTCTTTCCGCTTCCCGCTCCCGCTACGATCAATAAAGGACCCTCGGTCGTTTCAACCGCTTCTCGTTGTTGCGGATTCAAACCCTTTAAGACATCTTGCATGCCTGCAAAGCTCATCCTAACCCCTTCTTTTCAAGATTCTAGTCACTGTAAGCGAACGTTAGTTCCCTTTTTATTTTAACAAAAAGACTGATTTAAGTACATACTAGAAAGAATGTCATTTACGTCAAACTTTTTACACTATGAACGGTTTTTAAGGCCTGCTCAATATCTTCATAAATGATATTGCCAACGATGACTGTATCGGCCCACTTGGCCATTTCCGCTGCTTGACTCCCATCTTTAATCCCGCCCCCGTAAAACAGATGCGCCTGCTCAATTACCGACCTTACAGATTGGACCCATGACGGGTCTCCATAAGCGCCGCTGTATTCTATGTAAACAATCGGTAATTTTAACATTTGATCAGCTAAGCGAGCCAATGCCTTTACATCTTCAACATCTTTGGGAATTTTCGCCCCCGTCAGTTTCGCCACTTCAGATTGAGGATTAAAGATGATATAGCCTTCTACCGCGACTTCGGACCACTTTACGAGAGATCCGTACTGTTTTAACCCTTCTGTATGATGGTGTAAGGTGGCGTATTCATTACCAGCATTCAACACGAGCGGCACAAAATAAAAATCAAACCCAGGGACTACCGCCTCCACATTAGAAACTTCTAAAATACAAGGAACGGAAAAACGCCGGATCCTCGCTAAAAGGTCGATCGTATTGTCAAAGGAAACTCTCAATGTCCCCCCCACAATCACGGCATCTGTGCCTGATTCACATATTCTCTCAAGATCTTCATCGTTAATGTTTTTATCTGGGTCTAATTTGAAAACGTGACGCCACTCTTTATATTCAATCATAGGCATGATCCTCCTAGCTAAGCTGGGTCTATTATATCGAAATTTAATTGTCTAAACAAAAAAAAGCCTCTTATCCACCATGTAGATAAGAGGCTGCGGGTTTTACCCTGTTTGTTCAGAATGAACCCGATCAAGCGCCAGTTGATATCCGTCATTCCCATAGTTTAAACAACGTTTCACTCTAGAAATGGTGGCTGTGCTCGCTCCCGTTTCATCTTCGATTTGGTTATAAGTAAATCCTTCATTCAACATTCTAGCTACTTCAAGCCTTTGCGACATCGACTTCATTTCATTTACCGTACATAAATCATCAAAAAATACGTAGCATTCTTCAATGGATGTCAGAGAAAGAATCGCTTGGAAAAGCTGATCGAGTTCTTTCCCTCTTAGTTTATCTAATTGCATGTCATCACCCCGACTCTATTTCAATACGGATATAGTTTTAGGATGTAGAAAAAGTTCAATAATTTGTCACGTTAAAATTTTGACGCGATAAAGCATGATAGCATCATTGTATTTCATTTTGACCCCATTTGCAACTTTGAGATCGCTTTCAGACGAGGAACGCCGCACTATTCGCTAAATTGAATAGCTTCTGCCTGATTGGCGGCTGACGGCATAATGTTTACCCATGTGTTGCCTGGATACATTTGCGCTTCATTTCCATTAATATAGGCCCGAATCATTCCATTTTTGTGTTCCCACGTGATCTCTTGCGCTTTGCCATGTTGGAAAAGATACCCCACGCCTGGACCGTACACATCGATTGCTCTTCTTCCCTCACTATCTAAGATGCGATGCTTCGCCGTGATCACTAATAAATTGGTCACCGCCAATTGATCGCCCGTCGTCAAATCCGTGTGCGGCTTGCCAGATGTAAATCTTTTATAGCGCTGCGTTTGTTCATCGTATTCATAAGCGACCCGATAGCCGCCCGAATAGTTTAGATCGATTTTTTCCGCGGATACGCCGCTTGCTTCTTCAGTTGAATCCTTAAAGGAAAAATATGGAACAGCCGCTTCCTTTCTAAAACCGAGCGCATTTGCCCCTTTCCAGATGTGATCGAGATCAGTATACAAGTTATGTGGCGCTTTACGAAAACTTTCCCTCCAAAAAGAGCCTCCCGCGTTATAGATTTCATCCAAATGCGCTATTCTCTTATGTTTCATAGTCGCGAGCGCATCCGGACTCCCTCCCGCATGAACCATAATCGCATCGTACCCGCTGCCAATATCGATGTAATAAGGGCGGATACTTCGAACCGGACCAATAATTTTGGGTTGTCCACTATGATAAATTCCTACAAACCGCGTAATAGACCCCTCAGCTAACACTTCATAAACGACATCGGCTTGATCTAATCCCGACTGCGGCCGCGCTTCAGGCGCATTATTCATCATCACCATCACAGCTCTATTCGGCAATTTCTGATTGGTCCCCAATCCTGTTAATGGCGCTTCATACTTAAACACTTCCTCAGGCTCTGGTTCAGTAGGAATCGGTTGCTCTTGTTCTAGCTCTAATTCGATGTCTTGGCCGCTTTTTCCGCACGCCGAAACAAAAACGAAAGATAACATAAGCAATAAAAGAAAAATACGCCGCTTCATATCACGTCCACCTCTAATCTTTTATCATTTACGCCTCAATTAAAAACGGATTTTCTGCTTGAAAACCTGCGCATTTGCTTTTAAATCTACTAAAACGATGCGCTCAGACAAGCCCCATAATAGAATTAGTATACACTATTTCCGAATATATTCCTTTAATTTTTTAAGGGTTTGATTCTTCTCAAAACTGGACATTTCATGCCTTCAACTATAAGATATGAATGGTATAACAAGGTAAAGAGCTAGCATCTATGGAGGGATTTAAGGTGGGTTGGCTATATGTTTTTTTAGCGGCATTTGTAGAAATCTTTTGGGTGCTGGGTTTAAAATATTCAACAAACTTCCTTATGTGGTCAGGAACGGTCATTACGATTATTTTTAGTTTTTACTTTATTATTAAAGCTTGCGCTTTGCTCCCTTCGGGTACCGTCTATGCAGTATTTACAGGTTTTGGGGCGGCGGCGATTGCAATCATTGACTTTACATTACTCGGCGCTGAGTTTACGTATGGGAAAGCATCCTTTATCGGGCTGATCATAATTGGCGTTGTTGGGATTCAATTGACGACAGGCAGCTCGGAACAAGAGGAGAAACAAGCGCTAACAGGAAGGGAAGGAAGTTAATTGGCTTGGATTTATCTTGCCATTGCAAGCTTGGGTGAAATATTTGGGGTAGCAAGTATCAATATGTTTCTAAAAAGAAAAAGTCTGCAATGGTTGCTCATTCTTGTCCTCACCTTTTCATTCGGCTTCATTTTCCTAGCTTTAGCGATGAAAGAAATCCCGCTTGGGACAGCTTATGCCATCTGGACAGGGCTGGGAGCGACAGGGGCGGTTTTGATGGGGATCTTCTTTTTTAAAGAACCCGCTAGTTTTCTGCGTATTTTATTTCTAACTTGCATTATTTGCGGGGCAGTTGGCTTAAAGATGATCGGTTAAGTTAAAAGAGGTTCGTGGTTTTCCCGCGGTCCTCTTTATTTTTTGAAAAATAAACCAGTTCGATTTGAGTATGGTTTCTGTACCGAAACAAACAATAAGAACGTTATCGATCTCAATTCACTGGAGGATGCTATGAAAAGGAATGTAGGTACCATTGACGCCATTTTCCGAATCACAATAGGTTTATTTGGCTTAGCTTGGGCAGTTTCCCGAACCGTTTCCAACCCGAGACGAAAATTCCCAAAAATGATTGCATTCTTTTCCGCTGTTAAAGCCGCAGAAGGGGCGACCCGTTTTTGCCCTGGTCTTGCCCTATTTGGATTAAGCACGCAAGATTCAAAGCAGCAAACAGCTAGTCGCTCGAGACAAGCAGAAGACACAGAGATGAGAAGAGCTCTAAGCGCCTCTTCTAGACGAGAAGAACGCGAGGAGCCCTATTATCATCAATAAATGTGTCTACTTCATTTGGCGCAATGCCTTATCAGCGATATCTGATCGGTAATGAGCGCCTTCAAATTTAATTTCGGAAACCGCTTGATATACCCGTTGTTGCGCCTCTTGCACAGTCGGTCCAATGGAGGTTACGCCAAGCACGCGGCCTCCGTTGGTTACCACTGCATTGTCTTGCAACGCGGTTCCAGCGTGAAACACAATTGCTTCTTTATCCGCTGCCTGCTCCAAGCCTGTAATCTCTTTTCCAGCCTCATATGTATCCGGATATCCACCCGATGCCATTACCACACACACAGCGGCATCCTCTTTCCATTGAATATCTAGCGAATCCAATTCACCCGAAATTCCGGCCACGAAAATGTCGATTAGGTCCGTATCCAGACGCGGCAAAACGACTTGTGTCTCGGGATCGCCAAAACGAGCGTTGTATTCGATCACCTTCGGACCCTCTTCGGTTTGAATTAATCCCGTGTATAAAATGCCCTGAAAAGATCGCCCTTCCTGTACCATCGCTTTCGCGGTTGGCGCGACAATCTCGTCCACGATCTGATCAATCAGCTCCTGCGGCATCTGCGGCACTGGAGAATAACTGCCCATTCCTCCTGTATTTGGTCCTTTATCGCCATCAAACGCAGGTTTATGGTCTTGAGAAAGCACCATCGGCTTAACCACTTCACCATCTACAAAAGAAAGCAATGTCATCTCTTCCCCCTGTAAAAATTGTTCAATGACAACTTTTGCCCCCGCGGCGCCAAACACTTCATCTTGCATCGCCTCGCGCAATGCGGTTTCCGCTTCTTCGAGCGTCATCGCAACCGTTACGCCCTTCCCAGCGGCCAATCCGTCCGCTTTGATGACGATCGGGGCCCCTTCCTTTCGAACATACTGGAGCGCTTGTTCATAATCAGTAAACGTAGCGTAATGGGCTGTAGGAATCTCATATTTCTCCATCAATTCTTTCGCAAAAGACTTGCTTCCTTCGATCAAAGCCGCTCGAGCATTCGGACCAAAGATAGTAAGCCCCTTTGCTTGGAATTGATCTACAATCCCGGCCAGTAGCGGATCTTCAGGCCCAACAAACGTCAGATCAATTTTTTCAGAGACGGCAAATTCAACGAGCTTCTCAATTTCCATCACATTAATCGGCAAACATTCCGCAAGTTCCGCGATCCCCGCATTACCCGGAGCGCAATAGATCTTCTCAACTTTTGAGCTCTGAGCTAATTTCCACACAATCGTATGCTCGCGGCCACCTCCGCCTACAACTAAGACCTTCATAATGCACTCTCCTTCTTAATGTTTGAAATGTCGGAATCCGGTAAATACCATCGCAATGCCATGCTTATTCGCTTCCTCAATCGATTCCTGATCACGAATTGAACCGCCCGGTTGAATGATCGCGGACACACCTGCTTTAACCGCCTCCTGCACTGTATCTGACATGGGAAGGAAGGCGTCTGAAGCCAACACTGAGCCTTTTGCCTTTTGGCCCGCTTGTTCGATCGCAATTTTTGCCGCGCCGACACGATTCATTTGCCCGGCCCCAATACCGACCGTTTGGTCGTCCCTTGCTAACACAATCGCATTCGACTTCACATGTTTAACCACTTTCCAGGCGAATAGCAATTGCTTCATCTCTTCTGGTGTCGGTTGTCGATCTGTCGCAACTTGCAGATCCGCTTCGCTCAGTTGTTTCACGTCTTCTTCCTGAACGAGCAAGCCGCCCTGAACAGATAAAAGTCGGTGTGGCGGTTGATCGATCGCCGCAGATTGACCAAGCTTCAACAAACGAAGGTTCTTTTTTGCTTGCAGGATTTCCAGCGCATCTTCGTCAAAGTCGGGCGCCATAATAATTTCTAGAAAGATTTCTTTCATTTGCAACGCGGTTTCCCGGTCAATCGTCCGATTCGCTGCGACAATCCCGCCAAAAATAGAAATTGGGTCCGCTTCATACGCCTTTTGGAAAGCGTCTAAGATTGTTTTTCCAATGCCTATTCCACATGGATTCGTATGTTTAACTGCAATCACAGTCGGTTCTAAAAATTCTTGAGCCATTTGCAAAGCGGCGTTCGCATCATTGATGTTATTATAAGACAATTCCTTTCCATGCAGCTGTTTCGCGGCAGCCAAAGATCCCTGTCTCGCTAAGGGTTGTCGATAGAAGGCTGCTTGTTGATGCGGATTTTCGCCATAGCGTAGGTCCTGCGTCTTCTCAAATGTAACCGTATATTGAGCTGGCCATACGTCGCCCGCTTGTTCCGTTAAATATTGAGCGATTAAAGAATCGTAAGCAGCTGTATGTTGGAACACTTTCGCCGCTAATCGACGACGCGTTTCAAAACGAACCTCGCCCACTTTCAGCTCTTCCAACACGCCCGCATAATCGTCGGCATCAACAACCACCGTTACAAACGCGTGGTTTTTCGCGGCAGCCCGAAGCATCGTAGGACCACCAATATCAATATTTTCGATTGCGTCTTCATAGGTGACATCCGCTTTGCTAATGGTCTCCTTAAAGGGATACAAATTTACAACAACAAAATCAATCGGCTGAATCTGATGTTCCTCCAATTGGCGTTGATGTTCAGGGCGATCACGAACAGCAAGCAGCCCGCCATGAATATTCGGATGCAGCGTTTTCACGCGTCCATCCAATATCTCAGGGAAATCAGTCACCTCTGAGATGCCTGTGACAGGCACATCTGCTTCTTCTAACAGCTGGGCTGTCCCGCCGGTAGAAATAACTTCAATGCCTAATTCAACTAACCCTTTCGCGAACTCGACGACTCCTGTTTTATCCGACACACTTATGAGCGCTCGTTTCATCTCATCTTCACCTTCCTCCCGACCATTTCCACTTTTCCAGCGGCGACTTTTTCGATCACTTCGGGTAACAGTTGGTGTTCTTGCTGATGAATTTTTTGAGCTAACGTGTCTAGCGTATCTTCCGCTTCTACAACGACGGTTCGCTGCTCAATGATCGGTCCCGTGTCCATCCCCGCATCGACATAATGGACTGTCACCCCTGTAATTTTAACCCCATAATCAAACGCCTGTTCAATCGCATCCTTCCCTGGAAAAGCGGGCAATAAGGACGGATGTAAATTTATCATTTTTCCTTCATATTCAGCTAACAATGCTTCCCCGATCAATCGCATATAACCGGCTAACACAATCAGTTCAACTTCACGTTCTCGCAAGTGACGCAAAATAGCCTGTTCATAGGCTGCCTTCCCAGCGTATTCTTTCGATTGAAAAGAAAAAACAGGAATCCCTTCCTGTTCAGCTCTTTTAATCACATAAGCATCTGGGCGGTCACAGACAAGCAGGGAAATTTCCACACCCTTTAATTGACCTGTTTTTAAAGCCTGAACAATGGCCCCAAAATTAGATCCAGATCCTGAGGCAAAAACAGCAATCTTCATTGCTAATTGCCCCCAACCAGCTCAACGCCAGACTGCCCCGCCGTGATCTGACCAATTTGATACGCTTGTTCTCCTAAAGAAGCGAGTTTCTCTAACACGGCTTCCGCCTCTTCTTTTTTTACAACAACGATCATGCCGATCCCCATATTGAAAGTGCGGTACATATCGCGATCTGGAATTCGACCTTTTTCTTGAATGAGATCAAATATGGGTAAAGTAGGCCAAGAGCCTTGTTCCACGTTCGCCTGTAATCCTTTCGGCAAGATACGCGGAATATTATCGTAAAACCCGCCACCTGTTACATGGATCAACCCTTTTAGTCGATGCTCTTTCATCAATTCTAGCAAAGGTTTGACATAGATTCGGGTTGGCGTCAGTAAGGTCGCGCCTAACGTTTCTCCTAAGGTGTCTACTTCTTCATGCAGCGACATGCCCGCGTCTTCTAACAGCGTCTTGCGGACTAGTGAAAAACCATTGCTATGGACACCGCTTGAAGCGAGTCCAATCAATACGTCCCCTTCTGAAATAGAAGAGCCGTCAATCACATCTTGCCTGTCGACAATACCTACGGTAAATCCAGCAATATCATATTCATCTTCAGCATACATGCCAGGCATCTCCGCTGTTTCACCACCGATCAAGGCGCAACCAGATAATTCGCAACCTGCTGCAATTCCCTTTACAATCGCCTCAATCTTTTCTGGTTTCACCTTGCCGCATGCCAAATAATCCAAGAAGAATAACGGTTCAGCTCCCTGCACGATCACATCGTTGACACACATTGCAACCGCATCGATCCCGATCGTGTCATGCTTGTCCATCGCGAAAGCGATCATTAATTTCGTTCCAACCCCGTCTGTTCCAGAAACAAGCACTGGTTCTTGCATATTTTTTGTGTTCAATTGAAATAGAGCGCCAAATCCGCCCAAATTTGTCAACACTTCCGGTCGCATCGTTTTCTGCACATGTTTTTTCATACGTTCGACCGCTTCATTTCCTGCATCTATATCAACGCCCGCATTGCGATAGGCTTCACTCATCAGTAAGAACCTCCCGTTATTAAACTAAACTTGCGTACTGATCATCCGCGTCTTCATATATCTCTGTCGGGTATTGCCCTGTAAAGCAAGCTAAACAGTGTCCACGATTCGGATTGAGATCATCGCGACCGATTCCCTCAACAAGTCCCTCGACAGATAGGAACGCGAGGCTGTCCGCGCCGATATACTCACACATTTGGTCAAGTGTCTTTTGCGCCGCGATCAACCCTTCCCGATCCGAAGTATCGATTCCATAGAAGCATGGATTCTTAACTGGCGGTGAGCTGATTCTGACGTGAACCTCTTTCGCCCCGGCCTCGCGCAACATCCGTACAATTCGATTGCAAGTCGTACCGCGAACGATGGAATCATCGATCATCACAACGCGTTTTCCCTCTACCACTTTCCGCACAACACTTAATTTCATCCGCACACCTTGGGCCCGCAACTCTTGACTGGGTTGAATAAAGGTTCTGCCGACATAACGATTTTTAATTAACCCTAGTTCATAAGGAATCCCGGTTGCTTCCGCATAGCCGATCGCCGCGGAAATACTAGAGTCCGGCACACCAGTGACAACATCGGCCTCTACGGGCGCTTCCAACGCAAGCTGTCTGCCTAATTGCTTTCTTGCTTGATGCACATTGATTTGATCAATATCACTATCAGGTCTAGCAAAGTAAATATATTCAAATGAACAAATCGCCCGCGGCGTCGGTCCAGAGATGCGCTCGGAATGAATGCCATGCTCATCGATGATCACTAACTCACCTGGTTGCACTTCACGTAAATATTCGGCCCCAATCACATCAAATGCGCACGTTTCAGAAGATAGAACGTACCCATCTCCGATGGTCCCAATCGATAACGGTCGCAATCCATTCGGATCGAGCGCCGCTATCAATTTATTTTCCGTCATAATCAATAAAGCATAGGCGCCTTTAATCATCCGCAACGATTCACGGGCGGCATCTTCGATTCGTTCATAACCTGAACGAGCGATTAGATGGGCGATCACTTCCGTATCGCTGGTCGTTTGGAAGATCGAACCTTGCCGTTCCAATTGATGTTTAATTTGCTTCGCATTCACAATGTTCCCGTTATGAGCCAACGCCAAATTCCCCGCGCTGTATTTAAATATAAGCGGCTGGGCATCTTCTAACTTCCGATTACCCGCCGTTGTATAGCGGACATGTCCGATTGCTAAGTGACCATCTATTTGCTCTAATTCATTGTTGCCAAATGCTTCCGTAACAAGCCCCATCCCGCGGTGATACTTAAACTGCTTTCCGTCGGCGGCGCAAATGCCGGCTGATTCTTGACCACGGTGCTGCAAGGAATGAATCCCGTAGTAAGATAACTGCGGAGCATCGGGGTGTCCATACACCCCGAAAATTCCGCACTCTTCATTTAATTTATCCCAGATTACTTCATTAGACATGGGATCGCATCCTTCCATGCCGCTTCAGCTTCCGATAGTGGCTGATCGATAACGGCGGTTCCATTTACTTTTATTTCCAATTGTTCTGAGCGGACAACGCCAAGTTCAACGCACGGCGCGCCATGCTCGGCAGCGATCTGCTTCACTGCTTCAACATGTTCCGCTTTTACAGATAAGATGATTCTCGATTGGGACTCACTGAATAAAGCAAGATCCGCGCGCAAGTCAGTGTCCAAATTAACTTCCGCTCCCATCCCGCCGCTGATGCAACTTTCCGCAATTGCCACAGCAAGACCGCCTTCAGAACAATCGTGCGCGGATTGAACAAGACCTGCTCGAATCGCGGCAAGCGTCACTTGTTGCGTTTTGTTTTCAAGGTCAAGGTCAATTTGCGGCGGGCGACCTTCGATTCGTCCGATCCGTAGCTTCTGATATTCAGAACCGCCGATTTCCGCCTTCGTTTCGCCAAGCAACAAGATCGTATCACCCTCAGCCTTAAAAGACTGTGTTGTAATATGATCGATATCTTGAATTAAACCGACAGCCCCAATCGTTGGGGTCGGATAGATCGCTACGCCTTCATTTTCGTTATATAAACTGACGTTTCCGCTAATCACAGGCGCGTTTAATGCCCGACAAGCCGCGCCAATTCCAGCTGCCGATTGTTCCAATTGCCAAAATATTTCTGGCTTTTGCGGGTTCCCAAAATTCAAGTTATCTGTAATCGCAAGCGGTGTCGCACCCGAACACACCACGTTTCGAGTCGATTCCGCAACCGCGATCGCGCCGCCATGGTAAGGATCCAGATAGACGTAGCCCCCGTTACAGTCAGCAGACATGGCGATCGCTTTTCTCGTGCCATGAATGACGACGACGCCTGCATCTGAGCCCGGTCCTACCGCTGTATCTGAACGAGCGGTCGAATCAAATTGACTGTATGCCCATTCTTTGCTGGCGATGTTCGGGGACGCTAACAGATCACGCAACGTTTGGTTGTAATCCGTGGCCTCTTCGATTTGAGTTGGATCGAGCTTGCCGAATTCTTCATAATAAGCAGGCGTTGTTGAAGACATGTGATAGACCGGCGCGTCATCCGCTAATTTATCAGCAGGTATTTCCGCCTTCACTTCTCCTTGGTGAAGGACGCGAAGCATGTTATCATCCGTGACTCTACCGATGACAGCGGCTTCTAGACCCCACTTTTCAAAGATCTTGTTAACTTCATTCTCGGTCCCCTCTTTAGCGACAACGAGCATTCTTTCTTGTGATTCGGATAGCATCATTTCATATGCTGACATATCTTTTTCGCGTTGCGGAACCCAATCGAGATTTAACTCCACACCGTTTCCAGCCTTGCTCGCCATTTCCGCGCTCGAGCTCGTTAGACCGGCTGCTCCCATATCTTGAATGCCGACCACATATCCCGAATTAATCAATTCAAGTGTTGCTTCAAGCAACATGCTTTCCAAAAATGGATCCCCTGCTTGAACTGCCGGTACTTTTGCGATTGCTTCCTCGCTTAATTGTTCAGATGAAAATGTGGCCCCGTGGATTCCATCGCGTCCTGTCGCCGCGCCCGCGTAAATAACCGGGTTACCGATCCCTTTCGCTACCCCTTTTTGAATCTGATCATGATCAATCAAGCCGACGCACATCGCATTTACGAGTGGGTTTTCTTGGTAAATCGGGTCGAATACGACTTCCCCGGCTACAGTAGGAACACCAATGCTATTCCCATAGCCCGCAATCCCAGCGACCGCGCCTTCAAATAAATACTTTGTTCTTTCCGAATTCAAATCTCCAAATCGAAGCGAGTTGACGAGCGCGATCGGTCGAGCCCCCATCGAAAAAACGTCGCGCAAAATACCGCCAACCCCTGTCGCAGCTCCCTCATACGGTTCAACAGCAGACGGTCGATTATGACTCTCCATCTTAAACACAACCGCTTGATTATCCCCGATATCAACAATGCCGGCGCCTTCGCCGGGCCCTTGTAAAACTTGCGGACCATCCGTTGGGAATTTACTTAGAACGGGCTTGGAATGTTTGTAACTGCAATGCTCAGACCACATTGCGCTAAAGATCCCTGTTTCAGTATAGTTAGGTTGACGACCAAGAATTTCGATTGTTTTTTCATATTCTTCATCTGTCAAACCCATCTCGCGATAAAGTTTCTGTTCGGCGACCTGTTGTGGAGTAGGTTCTTTATGCTGCACCGTTCTTGTCCCTCCAGTACTTAAGAATTGAAGTAAACACGCGTCTTCCGTCAACCGAGCCCAACCAGTCCTGCGTCGCTCTTTCCGGATGAGGCATCATTCCTAATACATTGCCCGCCTCATTCACGATTCCAGCTATTGCGGCAACAGAGCCATTCGGATTCTGTCCTTCGTAACGGAATACAATCTGCTGATTTTGTTCCAACCGGCGCAATGTTTCCTCTTCACAATAGTAATTTCCAAAACCGTGCGCAATCGGTAGTTGAATAGATTCCTCTTTCACAAAATCTAAGGTAAACGGTGTTTCATTGTTATCGACTTTAACCGTTATCGATTCAGTTCGAAATTTCGGCTTTTCATTTTGCAAAAAGGCGCCCGGCAGTAAGCCCGCTTCTGTCAGAACTTGAAAGCCATTGCTAACTCCAAGAACCAACTTCCCTTCGGCCGCCGCCTGCTTTACTTCCGCCATGATCGGCGTGACGCTCGCCATCGCCCCCGGACGCAAATAATCTCCAAAGGTAGCGCCGCCTGGCAAGAGGATGACATCATAGTTAGAAAGATCCGTTTCCGTATGCCGCACATAGTCCACTTTATGCTCTAAACAATCCTGAACAGCCTTGTCCATTTCTAAACTGCCATTAGAACCTGGAAATACAATCACAGCGACATTCATCTGCTATACCTCCTGAAGTTCGTAGCGATAGTCCTCGATCGCCGGATTAGCAAGTAATTTCTGACACATTTCTTGCGCGCGCTCTTCGGCGGCCTGACGGTCTTTTAAATTGATTTCCAATTCAATATATTTACCGATTCGGACATCGCCGACTTCATCATGACCAAGACTATGCAGCGAGGTTTTTACGGCGCTGCCTGCAGGATCGATCACACTTTCTCTCAGTGTTACGTATACAATGGCTTTAAACATAAGTTTCTCCTCCTAAGCGTCTTAAAAATGGATTCTATTCGTGAAAAGACTGCGTTCCAGCGTAACCGATTCTTCTCTTAGGATAGCCCTAATCGGGAAAAGATCGTGTCTACATGTTTGAGATGCCAGTTATAATCAAAGCAATCGTCTAATTCCTCTTTCGTTAGATACGCTACAACATCAGCATCTTCCTCAAGAATTTGACGGAAGGAACGACGTTCTTCCCACGCTTGCATCGCTTTCGGTTGCACCGTATCATAAGCTTTCTCGCGGCTTAATCCTTTATCAATTAATTTTAATAAAACACGTTGCGAGTAAATCAGACCATATGTTCTTTCCATATTATCTTGCATATTTTCAGGATACACCGTTAAATTCTTGACGATGTTGCCAAACCGATTCAACATATAATTTAACAAAATCGTTGCGTCTGGTAAGATGACCCGTTCCGCGGAAGAGTGAGAAATATCTCGCTCATGCCATAATGGAATGTTCTCATAAGAGGTGAGCATGTAACCTCGAATCACGCGAGCCAATCCGGAAATATTTTCACTGCCAATCGGATTGCGTTTATGCGGCATCGCCGAAGATCCTGTTTGACCGACTGCGAACGCTTCTTCCA
This sequence comes from Ammoniphilus oxalaticus, assembly GCF_003609605.1. Classification (NCBI taxonomy): domain Bacteria; kingdom Bacillati; phylum Bacillota; class Bacilli; order Caryophanales; family Paenibacillaceae; genus Ammoniphilus; species Ammoniphilus oxalaticus. The sequence goes on from NZ_MCHY01000013.1 coordinate 131,464, forward strand.
CTTCACGCGTCTCACTCTTTTGCAAACCGCGAATTTCAGTGGCAAACTTCTCGAGCGATGTCGCAATCAATGCGAGCGTACTCATATATTCCGCATGGCGATCACGCTGTAACGTCTGTGTAGAAATCGGGGCTGCTTGAAGCCCTAGTTTTTCGCAGACATACTCCTCTACAAAAGGCTCGATATTTGCGTACGTCCCGACCGCTCCAGACATTTTTCCAAACGCGACGCCTTGACTTGCTTGTTCAAACCGATCTAAGTTTCTCTTCATTTCTTCAAGCCACAAAGCGATTTTCAAACCAAAAGTGGTCGGTTCCGCGTGAACGCCATGGGTTCTTCCCATCATCACGGTATACCTATGTTCCTTCGCTTTACTTGTTAAAATATCAATAAAACGTTGTAAATCTTTGCGCAAAATTTGATTCGCTTGCAGCAGTAAATACGACAAGGCTGTATCGACGACGTCAGTAGAGGTTAATCCATAATGAACCCACTTCTTTTCTTCACCTAACGTTTCTGATACAGCTCGCGTAAAAGCGACAACATCATGGCGCGTTTCCGCTTCAATTTCATAGATGCGATCCACGCTAAAAGACGCCTTCTCTCGGATTGTTTTCACATCTTCTTTTGGAATGTGACCGAGCTCAGCCCAAGCTTCACAAGCTAAAATCTCGACTTCCAACCAGGCTTTATATTTATTCTCCTCAGTCCACACAGCTGACATTTCAGGCCGACTGTAACGTTCGATCATTTTATTTTTATTCCTCCGTCAGACTCCATATTTTCAACCGTTCAATTTGTTCTAAAGCTTCTTCAACCGTCGGCGCAAGAAAATTAATATGTCCCATTTTGCGCTTGGGTTGACTCTTTTCTTTCCCATACAAATGAAGTTTGGCTGTCGCCGGTAAGTCCGCAAGCTTGTCCATTACATCGGAAAGGTGTTCTCCAAGAATGTTAATCATCACAACCGCCGACATCATTTCCACGCTACCTAACGGCAATCCACATATCGCTCGCACATGTTGTTCGAACTGAGAAGTAAGACATGCTTCCATTGTATAGTGACCGGAATTGTGCGGTCTTGGAGCCAGCTCATTTACGATTAGTTCGCCTTGTTCGGTTAGAAACATTTCAACCGCAACGAGTCCAACGACCTCAAACGATTCCGCAATTTGCAACGCGATCTGTTCCGCCTTTTCATGGAGTTCGCTGTCAATTCGCGCGGGTATAATCGTTTGATGTAAAATATTATCGACATGTATATTTTCCCCAACTGGGAACGCTTTTACTTCCCCTTGCGAATTTCTCGCGGCAATCACGGACAGTTCCTTCGTAAATGGGATAAATTCTTCTACAATTAACACTGTTCCCGCCCGACTTAATTCAGCAAAAGCTTGCGGAATCTCCGCCTCCGATCGAATAACCCATTGTCCTTTTCCGTCATAGCCGCCTGTCGCCGTCTTCATCACGCAGGGAGTACCGAGTTTTTTCACTGCATTATGTAAATCTGACTCGGATTTTATGACTTCAAAAGGGGCCACTGGAATGCCAAAAGAGGCTAAGGTCGTTTTTTCGCGAATGCGGTGTTGCGTAATCCGTAACAATTCGCTGCCTTGCGGAACATACGAATTTTGCTCTAACTGTTGGGCGACATCGGCATGAACATTCTCAAATTCATACGTGACTACCGCGCTCGATTGAGCCAGTTCCTCCGCCGCCCGTATGTCAGAAAAATCGGCGATGATTTGCTGATCCGCGACTTGTCCACAAGGAGAATCGGGGGTTGGATCCAACGTCATAAAACGATACCCCATGTTCCTTCCCGCCAGGACCATCATTCGGCCCAACTGCCCGCCACCCAAAATTCCGATGGTCGATCCAGGTTGGATTACCTTCATGGTAAGACACTCCCCTCTCCTTCAAGCACACGCATTTTCATCTCTTCTCTTCGAGCCATAAATCGCTCTTGTATATCCGAATATTTAATCCCCAAAATTTGCGCAGCCAATAACCCGGCATTCACGGCCCCGGCCCTTCCGATGGAAACCGTCGCTACGGGAACACCGCCTGGCATTTGAACGATAGACAATAAGGAGTCCAATCCATTTAAGTTCGATGATTTGATCGGTACCCCGATCACCGGCAATTCCGTCTTTGACGCCACCATTCCTGGTAGGTGGGCAGCGCCGCCAGCCCCGGCAATGATGACTTCCAATCCTCTTTCTTTCGCCTTTTCTGCATATTCAAACATATAATCAGGGGTCCTGTGGGCAGATACAACTTTCTTCTCATACGGTACTTCCAACTCGTCTAACACTAAACAAGCTTCTTTCATGGTTTCCCAATCCGATGTACTTCCCATAATGACTCCAACTTTGATTGGCATGTTTGCTCCTCCTATGCGCGATTAATTCACTACTAGTTAAACATATTTTTATGAGAAAAACAATCAGAAATACGTATCATTTTTCGTTTATCCATATGAATGTTCGCTTTTAGAATTGTTTCCTACATGAACCTTCCATTTAGAACCTAAAAAAGGGCATTCTTACGCCCTTTTTGTCTTTTATCTCTTTTTATATCTCCCCGCCAATAAATAGATAGCGAGCCACGACGACAACGGCTAAGATCCACATAATAATATGAACTTTCTTACCGCGCAGTGATCCTAAAATGACATAGAAAATAATTCCCGCTGAAATCCCATTCGCAATGCTTTGCGATAACGGCATTAACACGATCGTTAAAAATGCGGGAATAGCTTCCAACATGTCGTCAAATTTTATATTCACTACATTTTGCATCATCAACACGCCGACAATGATCAACGCAGACGCCGTTGCCGCGCTCGGAACGATCCCTGCTAAAGGAGCGATAAACAAGGCCAAGATAAACAAAACCCCAATGGTTATCGCCGTTAAGCCGCGACGACCGCCAGCCTCAATCCCAGATGAACTTTCAACAAAGGCTGTGATCGTACTAGTGCCTAATAAAGCCCCAATCGAAACGCCGGACGCATCAACCATCATCGCTTTTGACAAACGTTTCTTCCCATCGGGTTGTTTTAAGATTCCCGCCCGATCCATCGTGGCGACCATCGTGCCGAACGTGTCAAATAGTTCCACAAACGTAAAAACGAAAATAACTTCAAGAATTCCAATTCCAAGTACGCCTTTAAAGTCTAATGCTAAGAAGTTCGTATTCGAAAAATCAGGAAACCAGCTGGCTCCTTGCAGGGAGGAAAGATCCGTCACACCCATCGGAATTCCAATAAGGGTAGAAATCACAATCCCAATTAATATCGATCCTTTAATTCCACGGACCATAAGAATACTCGTAATCAATAAGCCAATAAAAGCAAGTAAACCCGAATTACCATAAAAATATTCAAAACTCGCCAAATGCAGATTCCATTCAAATGGCAGTAAGGTAACAGGGGCCCCACCTTGAAGTGATTCGATCGTTGGCGGGATCGGAGCTGCCTGAAGCGCGATCAATCCCGAGAGTTTAAATCCAAGCAATGCAATGAACAATCCGATTCCGACGGTAATCGCATATTGAAGACTTTTCGGTACTGCTTCCACCAACGCCTGACGGAAACCCGTCACTGTTAAAATAAGAAAAATGATACCTGAAATAAATACCGCAGCCAATGCCGTTTGCCATGTCATAAGTCCATTCGGGGCGGCAACAACCGCAAAATAAGCATTCAACCCCATCCCTGGAGCCAACCCAATCGGCGCTTTCACAATGAGCCCCATCATAATCGATACAATTCCCGCCCCGAGGCACGTCGCAATAAAGACCGCGTTCGGATCCATTCCCGTAGTGGCAAGTGTAGACGGGTTCACGAACAGAATATAGGCCATGGTCACGAAAGTTGTAATTCCCGCAATAATTTCTGTCCTCACTGAAGTCTGTTGATTAAGCATACAACCAATCTCCTTTTGGTTAGGAAAATAAAAAAGCCTAAGTAGTTTTAAAAATCCCTACTTAGGCCTTATCATTTACCAAAAAATAGTTTTAATGAGTACAAAAAGAAACATACCCAATTAAACCATCCCGTAGTCGAGCCATTTACGGCAGCTCGGTAGAAACTTTCAAGCCCTATCCTTGAGATTATACGAAATGCTTAGTATTAAGTTTAGCGTCATTTTTGTCATCAACATGGCTATCCTAACAAGATTCGACAATAAAATCAATACGGAATCTAGTCTCGTCTTTTATTCCCACTCGATCGTAGCTGGCGGCTTAGAAGTAATGTCGTAAACGACCCGATTTACATTTTCAACTTCATTGACAATACGGACTGAAATCTTCTCAAGCACATCGTAAGGGATTCTAGCCCAATCCGCCGTCATTCCATCAATGGAAGTGACCGCGCGAATGCCGACCGTGTAAGAGTAAGTTCGCATGTCTCCCATTACCCCTACACTTTTCATGTCAGGCAAGGCGGTAAAGTATTGCCAAATCTCACGGTCCAAGCCAGCTTTCTGGATTTCATCTCGCAAAATATAATCGGAATCACGCACAATTTTAAGCTTGTCCTCTGTAATCTCACCGATAATCCGAATCCCTAAACCCGGTCCTGGGAAAGGTTGCCTCCATACGATTTCACTCGGCAACCCGAGCTCTTCACCCACTTTACGAACCTCGTCTTTAAATAACGTGTTTAGCGGTTCGATCAGTTCAAATTCCATATCTTCGGGCAATCCACCGACATTATGATGCGACTTTATCGTTTGCGATGTGGCCGTGCCGCTCTCAACAATATCCGTGTAGAGCGTTCCTTGAGCAAGAAAATCCATTCCCTCTAAGCTTTTTGACTCTTCTTCAAATAAATAAATGAATTCATTTCCAATGATCTTACGCTTTTGTTCAGGGTCGGAAACACCTTTCAGTTTGCTAAGGAAACGTTCCTGAGCGTCAATTTTTAAAACCTTCATATGGAAACCTTCGCTAAAAGTCTCCATTACGCTTTCCGCTTCACCTTTGCGCAGCAAACCGTGATCGATAAACATACAGGTTAACTGGTCTCCAATCGCTTTATGGATTAAAACAGCGACAACAGAGGAATCAACGCCTCCGCTTAAAGCGCAAAGCACTTGCTTGTCCCCTACAAGCTCTCTAATCTCACGTATTTGTTGTTCAATGAAGTTTTCCATTGACCATTTACCCTCACATTCGCAAATCTGATAAAGGAAATTTTTCAAAATCTCATTACCGTATTCCGTATGCTGAACTTCAGGGTGAAATTGAACAGCATATAAGTTTTTCTCTTTAGAACTCATCGCTGCAACTGCGCAGTGTTCACTACTGGCGTCTACTCCAAAACCCGACGGCGGCTCTGTCACCAAGTCGCTGTGACTCATCCAAACATTTTGTGTTTCATCTAAATTGCTAAACAAAGGATTTTCTTTTGAAACTTGGATCACGGCTTTACCATATTCGCGCTTATTGGCGCGCTCAACCTTACCTTCCAGTTGATAAGCCATTAATTGCATTCCATAACAAATCCCTAGCACTGGAATTCCTAGTTCATATATTCCTTTGTCCGCAATAAAAGAATCCTCGGCGTCCACACTAGCTGGACCTCCCGAAAGAATAATCCCCTTCGGTTGCAGTTCTTTAATCTTTTCCAAGGGAGTACTATAAGGAAGCAGCTCACTATACACTCCAAGGTCCCTCACACGTCGAGCGATTAATTGATTGTATTGGCCGCCAAAATCAAGCACAAGCACAATTTCATTCGGTCTTTCCACAGTCATTTCCTCCTTGTTTTTGCTGTATGTATGTCAATAGTATTCTCTTATGTCCCAAAAACATAAAACCGAATTCCCCACGAAGGAAAATTCGGCGTTGGTTTTCCCCGACATATTTTGAAGTCTTAAAATTATACGTTAACCTATCTTTAACGAATTAATTTTATCAAAGTCTATCCATATGTCAAGAAAGTCAATATCATATTAATAATGATCAAGTTATTTCGCAGTAAGTAAATTGGGATTTTTTTAAGAAAGGATTTTTAAAGGAGAATTGGCTGGCCCGCCTGGATTCGAACCAGGGCATGACGGAGTCAAAGTCCGTTGCCTTACCGCTTGGCTACGGGCCATCAAATCATTGTAATACTATTATAGACCAATCATACTATTTTATACAACAAACAAATGTTTTTGATTTTGATTATGACTAGTCTTGCGTTATTTTTAACCAGCCGACCTTCCCCCCCTTCAGGCAGCCGACTTTATTTTATCACACATTTTTTATTGTTTCTTCCATGTCCAGCAAAATAATCAAACGGCGATCTATTTTAACGGCCCCTAAGATAAAGGAGGTATCAACATCACCCGAAACCGTCGGAGGCGGCTCGATGTCTCCCTTATTAATATCGACTACACTGCTGCAACTGTCGACAACAATACCTACCTCGATTTCTTTTAACTGCAAAACGATAATACGGGTTTCATCATCAAATTCCTTAGCAGGCAGACCAAATCTCTTCCGTAAGTCTACAATCGGAATCACATTGCCGCGCAAATTCATAACCCCAACTATGTATTCGCTAACATTAGGAACCCTCGTAATCTCCATTATTTTTTCGATTGAATTTACTAAAGAAATATTTGTTCCATACTCCTCGTCATTTACTTGAAAGGTCACAATTTTCAATAATTCTTGGTCAAGCTCTACAGACTGAGTTTGCTCCATATCTCCACTCCCCTCCCCTATCTCTTATCTTATACCTATTTTAATTAAAAAAGAAGCCCTAATCGGACTTCTTTATTCCCTCCTTTATACTAACCCGCTTTTACCCCCTCAAGATTCCTGTCATTTTTTTGTTTGTCTAATTCATTTTGTCTACGAAGCCTATTTAGCTCCATGCGCATTAATATCGAGACGATAAGCGCAACCACCATAAAGCCTGAAAAGTAGATCAAACTGTTCGCATAGCTCCCCGTCACGTCTCTCATATACGCGGCAAACAATGGACCGACAAGCCCACCCGCTGACCAAGCTGTCAGGATATATCCGTGGATCGCGCCGAGTTGTTTAGTTCCGAAAACGTCACCGATAAAGGCCGGTATCGCCGCGAAACCTCCGCCGTAACAGGAATAAATCACTGCAGCAATGATGACAAACGATGTTACACTCGTTACTTTTGGCATGAGGAAGAATAAGAAAATTTGCAGTACAAAAAAGATAGTCCAAGTGTTCATTCGGCCGAGGTAATCGGATGCGGTAGCCCAACCAATACGCCCTCCGCCATTCATGACACCCATCGCCCCTACAAACGTGGCAGCCGCGGCTACCGCCATTCCAAAATCATCTACAGCTAAAACTTTGGCTGCGGAAGTAACGGCAATACCGCACGTAACATTAATAAATAACATCAACCACATATAATAGAAGCGTCTTGTTTTAATCGCCTCATTCGCTGTAAGTTGGGATAAGTCTTCAGGTTGTTTTGAAACCTTTTCCCCAGAACCCGCATCCGCCTCAAATGAAGCTGGGCTCCAACCTTCTGGCGGTCTCTCCAGATATAATGAAGCTGAAAGCATGACCACAAAGTATGCGGCTCCTAAAATAAAGAATGTATTCGCTACGCCTACCGTAACAATCAAATAGTTCATAATTGGTGAAGATATAGCGGCCGCGAATCCAAAGCCCATGATCGCAAGCCCAGTCGCCAAACCCCTTCGGTCAGGGAACCATTTAATTAGAGTAGAAACTGGCGCAATATATCCCGTGCCAAGCCCTATTCCACCTAATACACCATACGTCAAATAAATCATCATTAAAGATTCCATTTTAACCGCAAAACCCGTTGTGAATATACCGATCCCGAAAAAAGCAGCCGCAATCAACCCTGTTTTCCGAGGGCCGTGTCTCTCTACAAAGTGACCTAAGAATGCGGCGGATAAACCTAAGAACAGAATTGCGATACTGAATGTTAACTGTACATTGGCGTTTGTCCAACCCTGACCTTGTCCAATTTCTAAAAGCGGATCGGTAAAGTTACTCCAGGCATACACCGAACCAATCGAAATATGAAGCCCCACTGCTGATAAAGCAATAAGCCAGCGGTTCTTCACTTTTTGTGAACTCATTTACATTCCTCCAAATAATTAGTTGTTTAGTTTTTTGTAATGCCCTTCAGTAACAAACCTATTTGTATTTTGCCGAAAAACGCCTGAAGTATACTTATACAATCACGCCCACGGCAAGAACCTCTCTTAATTAATCAATAAAAAAAGGGCGTCTTAGAAAGTCACTTTTCACTGACCTTCCAGACAACCCTTACACCTTTATTACATTCCCCTTGAAAATTAGATCGCTTTCGCGCCTTCAAAGCTATTTTCAGCGCTTTTCTTTTTTAACTCATTTTGTCTGCGAAGCTTATTCATTTCCATACGCATTAATATCGATACGAAGAATGCAACGACCATAAGGCCTGAGAAATAGATCAAACTGTTCGCATAACTCCCTGTCACGTCTTTCATATAGGCCGCAAACAATGGACCAGCAAGCCCACCCGCGGACCAAGCTGTCAGGATATAACCGTGGATCGCTCCGAGTTGTTTAGTTCCGAAAACGTCACCGATAAAGGCCGGTATCGCCGCGAAACCTCCGCCGTAACAGGAATAAATCACTGCTGAAATGATAACGAATGCCATAACACCGCTCACTTTTGGCAAGAGGAAGAATAAGAAAATTTGTAGTACAAAAAAGATAGTCCAAGTGTTCATTCGGCCGAGGTAATCGGATGCGGTAGCCCAACCAATACGCCCTCCGCCGTTCATGACACCCATCGCCCCTACAAACGTGGCAGCCACAGCTACCGCCATTCCAAAATCATCTACAGCTAAAACTTTGGCTGCGGAAGTAACCGCAATACCGCACGTAATATTAATAAATAACATAAACCACATATAATAGAAACGTTTTGTTTTAATCGCTTCATTCGCTGTAAGTTGGGATAAGTCTTCAGGTTGTTTTGAAACCTTCTCTCCAGAACCCGCATCCGCTTCAAACGAAGCTGGCGCCCAGCCTTCTGGCGGCTTTTCCAGATATAATGAAGATAAAAACATGACGACAAAATATGAAGCCCCTAAAATGAAAAATGTATTTGCGACACCTACAGTTCCGTTTAAATAATCCATGATTGGCGAAGCGACAGCGGCCGCGAATCCAAAACCCATAATCGCAAGTCCAGTCGCCAACCCTCTCCGATCAGGGAACCATTTGACAAGAGTGGAAACTGGCGCAATATATCCCGTGCCAAGCCCTATTCCACCCAATACACCATACGTCAGATAAATCATCGTTAAAGATTCCATTTTAACCGCAAAGCCCGTTGTGAATATACCGATCCCGAAAAAAGTAGCCGCAATCAACCCTGTTTTCCGAGGGCCATGTTTCTCTACAAAGTGACCTAAGAATGCTGCAGATAAACCTAAGAATAAAATTGCGATACTAAATGTTAACTGTACATTGGCGTTTGTCCAACCCTGACCTTGTCCAATTTCTAAAAGTGGATCGGTAAAGTTACTCCAGGCGTAAACTGAGCCAATTGAAATATGAAGCCCCACCGCGCACAAAGCGATAAGCCAGCGATTTTTTACTTTCATTGTTGATCCCATGATGGACCTCCTAGAGAATTTTCTAATTATTTATCTCTCCATGGTGTCTTCACGTGATGTTCGTTTGATAAATCATTCCAATAATCCAAAACTTATAACCAATAGATTTAAAAGAAGAATAAAGATATAAAGGAAAATAACTTTTTAAAAAAATACGATTCTACCCACCCACACTTGTATTACCTACTAGTTCACCCCGCTTCACTCAAGCTTTATTTGAAGGAAATGGATGTAAAATTAATTGTGTCGATTCTTTTCCCTAGTGGAGAAAGACACCACTCTCTCTCCATTTAAACCTTTAAGAAGAAGGAAGCGAGTAGGGTATTACCCCACTAGGAAAAAGAAATGCATTTGCACTATACTTACTGTTATTATAATATTATGTGAATCTTTTCACATAATATTATAATAACAGTAATATGAAGAACTTGTTGCCGCTAATCCAATACTGAATTTTAACCATGATGTTCTATCTCTTTCTTCACCTTTATAATACCCCATAAATATTGTAATTACGATCATTTTCTAAAGAATTCACCATTTTGACAATAAACAGATTGTCAAAATATCAAATATTGTTCACCCCTTTTATCCGAGGACGCGAATCGATTCCATATCACTCTTTAACCAGCTAATTAAATCGCTTTCTTTATACTATAAACAATGTGTAAAAGTTCTTTTGTGAAAAATTTCACATTACATCTCAAAAATATATCTTTAAATTTCCAATCCACTCAAATTAGAATATACTGCTCTTTATACAGCTTGTCAAGAGTCATCACAAAGCATAAAAATAGAAGGCGCTTCACCTGAAAACAGCGCCTTCCACTTTCTAGCGGACAAATTATAAAAGGATCCAATGGGGGCTTTATTCGCTTTCGTCTTTGAGAAAAAACTCTTGAATTTTTCGACTTTCCGTCTGATATATCTCCATAAACTTTTTATCAAATTCTTCTCTGGACAAAACCCCTTTTTCTACTAATAGCTCAAACAGCGTCATCAGCTGCACATGATCAGTTGCAGTCTGAGCCCCAATTTTTCCAATCGCCGTAAATGCTCTTTTATTAAAATCTGTCATAACGAATCATCTCCCTAACTTAGCTAGTATTCTGCAAAAAGAAATAGATCCCGCAATTATTAAAAGACAAAGAGGCAAACTAAAAAAGGCCATTCATTAAGCTACTCAACTCAGTGAATGGCCTTAATCACTTCCTAAGCAAAAAGATGACATAGGACTTGAACCTTTTTTTCAAACGTTTCAAGTTTACTTGATCTTTCTTATTTCCATCTAACTTATTGCTTCAAAGCTCCATTTGCTTCTGGGATGTTATCCATGTCAAGCGCATTCACCTGACAGAAGTATTCCAAAAACTTTTCAATCTTTTGGATTTCCTCTTCATCCGTTTTTAACGCAATAATATCTTTCAAAATTTGAGCAGTCCAAATATTATCGAAATAACGAAACTTACCGGAATTCCACGTCGTTCGGTGAGGATAGTTGCTATTGATATAATAGTTCCAGAACAACATTTTTTCCGCTTCTTGATCTGTTAGCTGGATTCTAAACTCTTCATGAGACGGGACCAATCCATCCTCGCTAAGACTGCCAGAAAATGTTTCATCTACCATGTAGAGGCCGATAATTTGTCTTTCTGTTTCTGGTTGATCCAGTTCTCTTATAGTCAGAAGACCCGCGCTGTTTGGACGCAAACGAGCCGCCCTGTTTGGTTGACCTTTATTTTTACCGCTCTGAACTACGCCAGTAGATACTTGCCAATCGGTAAACACATATTGTTGTTCTTCTTCATCTAACCAGAACACTATCTGTGAGCTCTCATGAATCCGATGGTTTTTCAGTAATTCTCTACGTTGACGTTCAAGTTCCAGGCGCTCTTTTTCTTCTTCACGTTTCCTTTCAAGCGCTTCTTCTTTCAATTCCCTTTTTGCAATGACCTTTTCCAAAGCTTTCGCGGTATCGCGGTCATTTAGTGTGATAAATTCCGCAAAAACATCAGGATAGACGAATTTTTTAATGTCCTCATTAAAATCAACGGTAATGATAGATCCATCCTGATCCACAATATTACCTTCACCAAAAACCTTATGTGTTATTTCTTCATTAATTAAGTTCACTAACCCACTCTCCTTATATAAGATATTTAGGTAATTAGGTATTTATTTTGACATTATTATTTTCCGAAATTTAATGGCTAAATATTTTCAAATTAAAAAATCGCGCTCAAGTTCTGTCTGGAAGAAGTTGCGCACGATGATCAAATACTCTTTCAAATACATTCTAACTATATATTATCATATAATCTAAATTATTGCAAATTTGCGGTTGACAATGCCAGTTAGCTTATCGTATAATGATGTTTTTTTAATTTGAAAACAATGTGATGAGGATGAACAAAGCAGGAATCTTTTTTGATATTTCTTGTCCTCATTTGTGTCAGCTTGAGAAACTCTTTCTCATAGGCCAAGCAATTTTTCTTTATACTGAACACAACAATCTACCCATCGTTCAGCCAAATTTGGATTTGAGGCAAAGTGAATTTGGGTAAACCCAGCAACGAGATTAGCTTGCAAAATCCCCTCTTCCTTCTTACCTCGCATTCCTTTTGTTACATAACAAGGATTTAATTCAAAGGTTGGTTCGAAAGTAAAATAGTGAAATTCATGTCCTTTCGCTTGATCATTGAGACCGAGCAAAAAGTTTCCCTCCACGCCGAAAATTTCACGGTAGCCAAGCGCTGTTAGTCTTGGTTGCATCTTCACCTTCCCAGGCGCAATCCCGACGAGTGGATATACTTCACCACTAACCGTTTCAATTGATTGTGTTAAAAAAGCAAATCCACCACCCTCAGCCAAAACTGGCATCCCGCTCGCAATCGCCTCACGCACAGACTCACGCGCATCGCTTTGCTCAGAGAGAGCAGCTAAACATTCCTCTGACAATCCACCGCCAATATATAAACTATGAGCCTCCTCAGGAACCACTTCTCCTTTTAGCGGGGAAAAATAAACAATGTCAGCTCCGAAATGCTCCAATAACTCCAAGTTTTCAGGATAATAGGAATGAAAGGCAGCATCTCTTGCCACCGCGATCCGCGCCCTCTTTTTCAGCTTAGTCGCTGGAAATAACACGTTCGCTCCTTCAACTGGATCCGCGCTCATCACCTCATAGAGCCGCTGTAAATCAAATGATCCTTTAATCGTTCGCGAAAGCCTATCAAAAAACTCCCTCAAATCTCCGCGTTCAATGGCAGGAATAAGTCCAAGATGACGCTCAGGCATATGCAATGTGTCATCTCTTAGCAAATAACCAATAATCGGAATTCCACATTCCTTTTCAACCGCTTGACGTATCAGCTCGTAATGACCTTTACTGCCGACCTGATTTGCCACAACTCCACAGATATGAATGTCTGGCGAGAGCGTCTGGAACCCTTTTATGACTGCCGCCGCGCTTCTAGCCATTCCGCCGCAATCAACAACTAGCAAGATTGGGGTATGGGTTATCATCGCAATTTCCGCGGCGCTTCCTGTATTAGAAAGCGGATCTTTTCCGTCAAATAGGCCCATGACCCCTTCAATAATAGCAATTTCCGCGCCTTCAACCCCCTTAGAAAAAACCTCTTGAACACCAGCTGCTCCAAACATCCAACTATCCAAATTACGAGCCAAGCGCCCAGTTACCGCCGTTTGATAGGTAGGATCAATATAATCCGGACCGCATTTAAATCCCTGAACCGTGTATCCAAGAGCTTTATAAGCGGCCATTAATCCAATCGTTACCGTTGTCTTTCCAACGCCGCTTCCTGTGCCAGCAACAATTATTCTACGCGCTGACATAGCCATTCCTCCGCTTCCTTCGCATCGTAAGCTGGGAAATGATCAGGGTGAAGCAAAGCCCCCAACTTTTGCAGTCCCAGCAACAACCTTGGGGAAGGCCGACAATAAAGCGACTCTTCCATCACAAATACTCGTTTTTCTTTTATCGCGTCTAATTCCCGCCAGTCTGGGCGCTTTTCAAGAGTTTCTGGCTTCATCAATTGTTCCTTCACCCCAACCCAGACCATCATAATATATTCTGGTTTCCGCTTCCTTACATCTTCCCAATCTGTTTTCACACTTGCCCGCTCATCTTCAGCGAACACATTACACCCTCCAGCTAATGCGCTTATTTCCGTTAGCCAATTCTTCCCCCCAGGTGTAAAGACAGGTTTTGGCCACCACTCCCAGTACAACGAAGGTCGAGCAGTCAAGCCGCGTGAACGCGTTGAAAACGCCTCTAAAAATTGAGTATATTTACGATGGGCCGCCTCTGCTAATGCTTGCTGGTTGGTCGCCTCCCCAACCTTCAACAAGTTATTTCCTATATCTTCAAGACTGTTTGGATTCAGTGTAATAAAAGGCAACCCCCGCTCCTCTAAACGGGTGATATTCTTTTCCATCCCAGGCACAGTTAAAGAAGCCACAACTAAATCGGGCTGAAGGGCCGCAACCGCATCCATGTCAATGTCTAAATCAGAGCCCAATCGCGGCAGATCTTTGATTTCATTCGGCCAATCAGAATAGTTGTCCACGCCAATAATGTTTGCCGCTAATCCCATAAACCCAAGCAATTCCGTGTTACTCGGGCAAATTGAAACAATCCTCATGAATCAAACCGCCTTTTTATATCATTTTTAAAGCTCAATCCCCATCACCGCGGGAATCCCGTCGTCATAATAGTGCTTTTGAGCTTTTACTTCTGAAACGAGATCGGCCGCTTCAATGATTTGTGGATGAGCATCGCGTCCTGTTATGATAAGATGCATACCTTGCGGCCGCTTTTTTATCAGTTCAATCACTTCAGACAAAGGTAATACATCGTCAATCGGGAATTGATTAATCGCAAGCGCATTATTAATCTCATCTAAAATAACGAGATCATGTTCTCCCGCCATGATCTTCTCTTTTGTAAATGCCCACGCTTCTTTCAAAGCCTGACGATGTTCTTCAGGCGTCTTTGTCCACGTAAAGCCAATCCCCCTTTGGACCATTTCAACGCCTAACTTGTCGAACACGATCTTCTCTCCATATGTACGTTCTGGCGATTTAATGAATTGGATGATTAATACCCGCATCCCCCGACCATACGCGCGGAGCGCCAGACCTAACGCAGCTGTTGTTTTTCCTTTGCCATCACCCGTATAGACAAGAGTCAATCCCCGTTCCTTGTTCGGCTTATCCATCTCTCTTTCCCCCTTTTAATATTGAATAGATCATTTTCATGTCGACATGGTTGGCGAAATGCTCAGCCAGACGATTAAAAGATGCTTCTCGCGATACCTCATGGCGCAACTGATGCAAATCAGGCAGATAAGGAACGACGCCAAGCACTGGCTTGCCAATCCGCTCTTCCAGCCAGTCAATGCCCGGTTGAAGCAAGCTAACATCTCCGCGAAACTTATTAATCACAATCCCCTTGATTCGGTCACGTTCGCGCGGTTCCACCAATTCCAACGTACCCACAATCGAGGCAAACACGCCGCCGCGATCAATATCCGCGACTAAAATAACAGGGGCGTCCGCCCAATGGGCAAGTCGCATATTCACAATATCTCTGTCCTTTAGATTAATTTCCGTCGGACTTCCCGCGCCTTCAATAACAACAACATCATACGCGGTTCGCAGCCGCCCCAAGGCATCCTTTACAATCGTTTCCGCTTTAGGAAGATACTCTTCTCTATATGCTCGCGCGCTTAATTCCTTAAATGGTTTCCCATGAACAATCACCTGGGAGCTCATATCCATCGACGGTTTTAAAAGGATCGGATTCATATCGGTTGTTGCCGAAATTCCACATGCCTCCGCCTGCATCCCTTGAGCAGGTCCGATCTCCTTGTGGTCCCGCGTCAAATAAGAATTGGACGACATATTTTGCGACTTAAATGGAGCAACCCTCAATCCATCCCGCGTTAATACGCGACAAAGGGCTGCGACCAACAAACTTTTTCCAACATCCGACGCAGTCCCCTGAAACATAATTGTTGCCGCTTCACTCGGTTCACTCTTCATCGTTGGACAACCTCCTTCCTGCTCTGGGGATGACCTGAATCCTGACCAATCCCATTTCCTTGTAAAATAATTTGCGGCACATGATAAACAGGATGATCGATTACAACAGGGATTGTGCCATACACCTGTTCAATTAACGGCGCTCGAATAACTTGCTCAGGCGTGGCGATCTTAATCACTTGACCCTTATGCAGCAAGAGCAACCGATCACAATACATAGCCGCAAGATTAAGATCATGCAACACTGCGATCACCGTCATTTGTTCTTGTTGTTGCCACTCACGAATCCGATCCATCAAGTGAATCTGATGACCAATGTCCAGATAGGTCGTCGGTTCGTCAAGCATGAGCAACTTCGGCTGTTGCGCCATTGTTTTTCCAAGGGCAACACGCTGGCGTTCTCCGCCGCTTAATTGCTCAAGATGGCGATCGCTCAACTCGGTTAACCCCATTTTTTGTAGGATCGAATCAATGAGCGATTCACAGTCCTCTCTTTCCTGACCGAGCCAGTTTTGAAAAGGGTATCTGCCCATTTGAACGACTTCTCGAACCGTAAAACCAACAGGCGACAACGCTTCTTGCTGGAGCACTGAAAGCAACTTAGCTAATTGCTTGCGAGTATAATGCTCCACTGGTTTTCCATTTAGCGTAATCCTCCCTGTCGTCTGCGCCTGAACACCGGAAAGTAGCTTGAGCAAGGTCGATTTCCCACTTCCATTAGGACCGATGATCCCAAGACACTCGCCCTGCCGCGCGGAAAAGCTAATTTGATCAAGGACCTGTTGGTCGCCATAAGCCATACTTACATTTTCTGCTTGAATCATGATCCACTCCCCCCCTTCGTCACCTGTTTATTTCTCCGAAGTAAGTACGCAAAAAAGGGCGCGCCTAGAAATGAGGTCACGACGCCAAGTGGAATTTCAGTCGGACTCAACACATTACGAGCCAGTGTGTCGGCCCATAACACATAAATGGCCCCAAAAATCCCAGACAACGGAATAAGCATGCGGTAATCAGGTCCAACCATCAGTCTAACTAAATGCGGCGCGACAAGCCCGACAAAGCCAATCGTACCGACAATCGACACAGCCGCTGCTGTAATCAATGTGGACACAATCAACACGACGAACCGAGTCCGCTCAATATTCACACCCAAGTGGGCAGCTTGCCTTTCACCAAGGGCAAATAAATTTAGCGCCCTGCTATAATAAACTAACACGACAAAGCCCACTCCTAAATATGGCGAAAGAACGAAAATAAAAGACCAGCCACGAAACGCCAAACTCCCCATCAGCCAGAAGATAATCTCATTGACGACTTGATCTGACATCGATACCATCAAAGAAACAAGCGAGCCAAGGAAAGCGGATACGACCACGCCAGATAAAATAATCGTCTCCAGCCGAAAAGTTCCATGAACGTTGGCTAATCGAAGCACGATCAAGAGGCTAATTAACCCTGTTATGAAAGCAACGATCGGAATCGTCCAAGTCCCGAACAAAGTCGTATGTAAACCAAATAAAATAATAAAAGCAGCTCCGACCGCCGCCCCTGATGAGACGCCTAATGTATAAGGATCGGCCAAAGGATTTCTAAGCACCCCTTGAAAACCAGCGCCCGCCAGTGATAGACAGGCGCCAACAAGAAGCGCAAGAATCACCCGCGGCAGACGAACTTTTAAAATAATTTGTTCGGTTGAGTCTGCCCAATCAGCGACTACGAAGCGTTTGATATAGGGGAGCTGACGCAACAGCACCCCCCACACTTCCGAAAGCGGAAGGTTAGCCGCGCCAAGCGAAACACTGACAACGATTGAAATAAGGAGGAGCGCTATACCCACTCCTCCCCAAAGCGCTAATCGTCGTTTCATTGCTTATATAATTCAGGGTAAATAGCTTCAGCTATTATTTTAAGCGCTTCTGTGATGCGCGGCCCCGGACGCGATACAACATCTCCATCCACAGCGATTAAACGATCTTCCTGTAAAGCGCTGATCTTCTCCCATCCGCCTCTTGAGCGGATTAACTCATCGATTGTAGCGCCTGACTGATCGTCAAAGCGACCGGACGTAAATAAAATGACATCCGGGTTATCCTGGATGATTTTCTCTTCATTAATCGCATTCCAACCTTCGAGATTCCTCGCAATATTCAAGCCGCCGGCGATCGTAATCAGTTCATCCATAAACTCCCCTCTACCGACCGTCCAACCTGGAGAAAATTCAATGTATACTTTCTTTTTATCAGCATCCTGAAGTTCCTCGGCTTTGTCCGTCACGAACTGAATATCTTGACTCATTTGCGCGACAAGCTCTTCCGCTTTTTCTTGCGTATCTGTAATCACCCCGAAGCGAATGATGTTGTCCAACACATCACTGACCTTTTTGGGTTCTGTTTTATAAAGCGGGATGTCAAGATCACGTAGCCCTTTGGCCACATCATCCTTCATCGAAATACCACCGATCACAAGATCCGGATTTGCCGAAATAATCGCCTCCTCATTTGGCTTGGATACTCCGCCAACCTTTGGTTTTTCCAACGCTTCCTCTGGATAATTATCAAAGTCTGATACACCAACGAGTTTATCGCCGAGACCCAAGGCAAACATCACTTCCGTTTCAGATGGCGAAGTAGACACGATTCGTTCTGGCGCCTTCTCAAAAGTATGCTCTGTTCCCGTTGCATCTTTTACCGTAATCGGATATACAGTTGCCTGCCCAGCTTTTTCTACTCCAGATCCATTTTCCTCCTGTTGTGATTCATTTTGAGACACGTTGTCACGAGGCGCTTGCTCTCCTTGTCCGCAAGCGCTGACAGTCAGCGTTATTGCCGTAATTAACAAACTTGCTAAAAACTTTTTCATTTACCTTCTCTCTCCCTTTCATATGTAATACATTCTTTCAACGAAAAAAGCCTTGCTTCCATCACGGGAACAAGGCATGCAGCAAAATTTAGATTTATACACAACAAAAATAATAATCTACATTTATACCGATCCTTTTCCGCGAAGGATTTCGTTGGCAAGCAACTTAGGCAGGTTTCCTGGCTTATGGGTAATCGACTTCCTCTCCTTCCCATTTCCAAAAGAAACAGTGGATTGCGAGGTATCCCCGATTTACAGTGGCGGGACCGCGTCGGACTCACACCGACTTCCCTTTTAACCTCGTCAAACGACAAGGCACCTATTTGCAAAAATATTTAATTGGTCAAACCATACACTCACTCTAGCATTATAACATAGGTCATTCTCTCGTTTTCATGTCCTCGTTACTTTTTTTGTGACCATTCAAACAATCACACATCCACCATTGTCCCCCCATTACTTTTGTCACAACACTGTCACCACCATGATCTATAACTAAGTGATACGATTCGACTATAACTTCAGGAGGTGTTCATAATGCTAAGGCCCCACATCACGGAGATACTCCGCGATCCCTACGCTCTAAATTTAATCGATACAGTCGCTCCACTCATTTCGCAATTGAAAACAACCGCCGAAGATATAAGGATAACGGGAGGAAAGGAAATTGATCTTAAAGCGTATCTAGCGATACACTCCATGTTGATAGAAAAGAATTTAATTCTTGACATGATTGAACGGAGTTACGTAATAATAGAGTTTCCATTTCATGAAGACTTGTCTGCTGCATGGGAATTGTTTATAAATAACGGAGACAAAGACGCTTTGCTCGATACCCTAAAAAGAGGGGATGAAGCGATACGCGCATTTGATACGGAATTGATAAAAAGGCGACTTACTTAGTCTAACTTAAACAAGGGCGAATCAGCCCTTGTTTTTTGTTTTGCCCTATTATTTTTAACCGACTTCTGTTACAATAAGGATGATAATGATTTTCATTGTCACCTTTCAACTTCTTCTTGGCTGAAGCAGCCGTTGTTAACCTCCATTCGCAACGGCCTGCTTCTCCCAACCTTTTATCATTTTAGTGACCAACGACATCTACATCGTCCGTCGCTACATAACCCCCATAAGACTTGTCCTTCAAGCTTGACGGCGCGGGCATACAATGGCGTCCTAATCCATCTCATCGCAATCCTTTACGCCGAAGATACATGAGCAATACGCGCATTCGTACAGGCGCATGTAGGTTTTTATTAACTCATTGATGCTCATACCGTCTCCTCTCATCCATTCACTACCACCTCTACACCCTATAATGCAGTTAACCATATTACCATTTTACACTCGCTCTTAAAAATTGATTAAACTAACATAGGACATATGCCCCTTTCAATTGGTTCCGCGAATGCATTTACTGTGTAGTAACAATTTGAAAGGTGGTATATAAAATTGGGGGAAAAAGCAAGGAAGTCCCAAACTTTTAGTCGAGTACAACACAGGATGCAAGGTTTAACCTTGATCGCAGACGGCCATAGACATCTATTTAGCAACGTTACTGATCTTTTAATACGAATTCCTAGAGGAACCCATCGGCATACCTTCCAAGGAATAACTAATACTACTGATAATCACAGACACGCTTATTCCGGAACAACTGGCCCAGCAATCAATGGGCAAGGTCCAAATCATTTCCATCGTTTCCGTATAATGACTCAGATTTCCAATGGACATAGGCATATCATTACAGGTAGGACCACAATTCCTATGCTAATTAGAGGAATTCAAACGCACGGGCTAATTATTGAAAAGGTTAGAAAAGTTAAAGTTAAGTAGATCTCAACACAGGCGGCTCAGATAAGGAGCCTCCTGAACAAATTGAGTCACGATGTAATGCCTACTGCCCAAGTTTATGATGAGTCCTAAGATTTCCACCTTATAGGAAAGCACCCTCAAACCATTGATTATAGACATTCACAATAAATTATGTTACCTTTCTGTGACTTTTCTTGCAATTCACCCTCATAAATATGGTCAAAAAATGGTCACGGGGAGATCCCGTGACCATTTAACCTTGATACTATAAGGTTTTAGGACGGTTACTACATCATGCCGCCCATTTAGCATCACATAAAACAACGTTAAACAGATGACACAAACCGCTATACATCAATGTTTTTGAATTTGATCAACTATTAAAAAAGACTGTTTTTGAACATAAACATGAACAAAACATGAACAAATAATAAAGCACTCCGGAAAGAATGCTTTATTTGATAACAGTTTCTATTTATTTAATTCTTCTTTTATGCCATCATTGTATTTTCTCAATGGCTGAGTCATGAAAGTAATTCCATCTACCAGGCCTTCCAAGTAATATACTTTATTAGTGCTGTTACCTTTCCTTGCTTCTTTTAATTCCTCCGAATATTTTTCTTGCATAGCTTCCATTTTGCTAATTATGTCATCTAGCTGTGTATAAGGTTGTGTAGATAACTCTCTTAGTTTCTCTTGAAACTCCTTCATTTTATATTCCACCTCGCTTCCATCTATATCACTTCAACAAAAGGGGATATTTTCCTGCCGCTTTCTTCCTAATAAATTCAGTCATGCGTTAGAGTTCGGTCAAAAAAATCCGTGCTTAATAAAAAAAGGACATCCGATATTTCAACCGCCCTCTGAAGACTAGTTTAATTGAGATATAAACAAAATTAAAAGAGGACCAGACGCACCCAGTCCCCTTAAGTGTAAGCCGAAGCTATACACCACTATTATTTTTTATCTTGGTTTAGTTTTGCTTTTACACAACTGGGATCCACTTCACCGTCAGTCTTTTGTAGGTATATAGTTCTGCTACATGAACTAAACCATTAATTCCTCAATTTTATCTTTTGCCTTTCGGATCCATTTGTCATTAGATTTTTTATTCTCTCTTTCAATCCTGTCTAACTCATCCAAGATTTGATTATACCTCGCTCTTGTAATTAATCCTTTTTCTAGGGCTTGCCTAGCGGCTATACGTTTTAAGGGAGCTTGTTCATAGGTTAGCATGTATTTCACTCCTCTTCACTAATAACTTCTTTAGAGGCGGCAGCCTCATTTGCCATTGAATCATTTATTAAAAATTCAATAACAGCACTTTCAATCAGTGCCCCATACAATTCACCTATTATTGAAACCTCATCCCTCATTGGTTTCAAAGCATCTATTGTCAAAACACCCCAGCCAGCCATAGGTATACAAATTAAAGCGGTATAATCACTTGATGAAGCGGGGTTTTTCTCCCAGTCTTCCTCTTCCGTAACATCAGTATACTTAACCGTTTGTTTTCGTCGAAATGACTTCCCAGCTAATGAGTGTTCGATGCTTAATTCCCGCACTCCAATATAATTTTCTGGAAATCCAGAGCTAGCATATCTTAGTTTAAGAATTCCGTTATTCTCCAGCCACACCCCACACCGATGACGCTCTCCAGGACTTAGCTTCACATCCGCAGCCAAACCATCAATTAACCGCTGGATTAGACTGGTGACTTTATAAGTATATATATTAGGGTCTTCATACGTGAATGAAAATCTTATATCATTTAACGCCGAAATATAATTCTTCATATTCTGCAAGGTTGTTACGGCTTGGGATGAAATATCCTCATTTATTTGGCTTTGTTTTCTTTCGATTATTAAGTCATCTTGCAGTTGGATTACACGGTTTTCATTACCCATTGTTTCTGAAAACTTCCTAGCTGCGAGAATAAACCAAAATAGCATAATGATGACAGCCGCTATAATAACTAAAGCAGCGGTGTTTAATAGCCAATCCGGCATTCGAGCAAACAATTCTTTCCAAAAATCGCTCAATGAAAAGATCTCCTAACAAAAACTAATTTATTTACCACTATTATAACAAACTACAAAAGTGCAATTTACTGGAGATATTTAGCTAAATATTAACTTTTCCTACATATTAAGAAGAATTCCACGGTTTTTACAAGTCAATAGCAAAACATCTTCAACCAGAATATTGTTTCTTAATTATTGCTTGCCTTTCTCCTCCTTTGTCATGTTGTGTGAGCCGTTTAAACGCGTTTGCTCGCTCGATCATCGACAACTACCCATATAACGCGAAATAGGACAGCCGATAATGCGGCTCACCTCTACATGCGGCTTGTCCCGCTCTTCTTCGGGCATGGTTGCTATTTGGTAGAGCTGCCCCAAACCGATACTCGTGTATTGATTTGATTCACCAAATTCCTCAAATACCTTAATGTGTCTATTTGCATAAGCTGGCGTTATACCCAACTCCTTATGACACCACCGTTCCCATTCACCATGGACAAGGTCGTTTTCCTTAACATGCTTCAATCGCCTGCCGAATCCATATTTGGATTGAGGTCGGCTCATATTTGGGCTCACCTCCACTAGGTGCACGTAATTCGCTGACAGCACACTTTCGTGCGGTCCTTATGTTAGATCCGCTTAAGGTATTCACCTTTTTGATGAACGCTTCTCACCTAACGCGAATTAGATTAGCTCAAATTTGGACTGACCTCGGTTATGCGTATAGAGGCGCCCCAATTTTGGGGTGGACGCAAATGTGCGTTGACCTCTCCATCTTTTAGATATTTGAACTGTTGCTATATGTCTGCTCAAATATGATGCGTCAGCAACTTGCGTACTCAATCTGATTACACCCCGTGACATAATGTACACCCCCACCCAAATTCGGGTTCGGCATATTACCGCAACCAAAGTATTGACTCGGCAAATTAGCCGACTCCTCCAAAAGGTGGAGTCCCTTTATTACGAGTTGGTTCTGAGGTCTCCCCCAAAATGAGGAGTCCTATTTCATCGCCTATAGGACTCGATCCCATTTCTGTTATCCCGTATGCGATTGTAAGGAGGGGCAAATTTGACTCTGCTTTCATGATGGAAAAGGGGTTGCGAATTAGCGACACCTTTCAACCACCGTTATTCTGTGGGTTGTTCACCCTGTACTAAAACGCACGCCCTTATAGCACCATCTCGCACAGGCGTATAGGCATTCTTGGAACCAAACTCAATTTGATTTAGTATGTGCTCATAATTGAGCCAATACCACCGCATATTTACACTCGTTCAATTAACCAATTACACTGATACGGAAAAACCGTATTGGTCGCCACAATTGGCGAAAGGTCAAATTGACCAACCCATTTTTTGGGCGGTTGAATTAGACGAATCCGTAAATTCGGGAATCGCCCAACCGTAATATCGGCTCGGATGATCTAACGAATCTCATTTGCAACACGAATGTAATTTACTCTAGTCGCTCAATCATTCGCATTTCTGCCCTCCTCTCCCCCTTCATCTTGAGTAAGACCTCTCCCCTAGAGTCTCTTTGTCGGGAACACTGTAACACTGTTAGGCACAACGGTTGTCGGCGTATCGGATAGGGGCAAGGGAAAACACGAACGATGTTCATTCCTCCGCATCCTGTGGCTGTGTATAGCAAGGTTTGTCCCGTGCCCTTAATATTACCCTCGCTCGCTTGTAGTATCGCTCTGCGGATGTCCTGTGGCTTCAAATTATTGCATATACTTGTTTTTGTGAGCTAGGGACAACTTGGCCACCACTGAATACCACCATATATAGGTGTGAGCATATCTGCGTTGTCATCATGATCCGAGTAAGTTGCCTGTTATTAGATAGTCCAAATATGGACGGTCCTCATACATTCGTTGTAGTAATGGCTTGCCGATCCACGCGAAGGAACAACGCCTTTAAGATGTCCGACAACTCCTTCTTGGCACAGACACAATAAACTTGCCCTTTTGAATCAAGAAGAAAAAAAGAGGGTCCCGATTGACCCCCCTGTTTAAAATATGGGATATAAAAGTTGTTGTTTTAAAAATTTTCGAAGTCATCACTGCTTTCAACAACTACTTCATCTGGAAGCAAATCAAATAAAGTTTTACACGCCGTTGTGTATCTTTGGATCATCGTATTATAACTTTGCAACTCGGGACTTTGTCGCCTAATCGAATATTCACCCTGCGGCATAATATCCACTTCGCCATTCTCGTTTATTTCCGCTTTCAGGTTCTCGAGAGTGGCACGCATGAAAGCTATTTCATCGATTAGGCCATCTGCGACCTCTTGCTTCTCTTTAGATAATTCGGATGTGATCGATTTAAGTCTTTTCTTTTCCTTGTCGATGCGCTTTTCTTTTTCTGTCACGTTTTTACCGCTCATATTGTTTTCACTCCTTTCCGTCAAGGGGTGGGGGGGTTATTATAAAATCCATCCGCGTAGAAAACGAAGGGGGGCGGCGGTCTTGGAGATTTCCCCTTCCAACCTTTACCCATAGGGGGGCTATACTCTTTCCAATTCTTTATTTAAGGCTTCGAGATTTTCCATGCTAGCCTTATATACCTCCGCCCTATACCGAAGCTGATTAACAATGGAAACATGATAATCAAACTCCTTTCCCGCTTCTACTGTCGGGATATCCTTTAGCCGATCAATCTCCCTCATAGATACATCTAACTGATCCATAAGTATTCGTGCATTCTTTTTTAGTTCCATTAGAAAACAACCCCCTTCAATCTCGGATCCTGTCTATTCGTCGTACAGAATGTATTTTCATTCGCTGGATACTTAGTTAGACAAATTTCTTCTACCAGCACATCATCATGTTTTTTAACAATGATACTCTCATCCCATCCCAATGACTTGGCAAGTTCATTCGATCGTTCTTGTTGCTCCACATCATTCGACATCAATCTAAGATACGTCACACTGCATCGGTCCAACTCTCCCCTGCTCACCTTTCCATATGCTTCATAACCTTGACGGCTATTGGGTTCTAATCGAAAGAACAGCCCACGATCATGAATAACTAATTTGAGATTGTCATTTGAATTCCCGATCGTCTTGTCATAGTCATGATCAATGGTAGCGACAACTTCAGTCCACAATGTTACCGAAGCTTTATTTGTTCTTTCGAAAATAAGCGTGTTAGCCGATCCATCGAACTTATGATATGCGTCATCGAAGGGCATAGCTAGACCATAGATGTACTTCCGTTTCTTCAACCCTATTCACCGAACCTACCAAAGATATGCACTCTATCAATTGTGAGATCCTGCATTTCTTTTGCAATAGGCGGAACTACCGAAACGCCTAACTTATCTATACCTAATTCATTTCTCGATTCTTCATTTAACTGTTTAACCCACGAATTGATATAACCTCTATATCTAGACGAAATTTTATAGTCCTTATTCAATTCTTTGATTTGCTTCAAAAGTTTAGCGCGGGATTCTTTAATCGTTTTAATTTGCTTCGCCGCCCTTTGTTCTGCTTCATACGCAACAAGCCTAGATTTCTTTAATTCATCGACAATCATCTTTTGTATTACAGGATCACTTTCGCTAGTGAAATGATTAATTCTAACCCTCCGTCTGGTTATCCTACGGGTGCAACTATTTATTTCCGATTCCAATTCATTGATTTTGTTTTCGTCTGATTCAACGATCGCCAATTCATATTCACTTTTCAAGTCTTTCAAAAGAGACTCGTCCTCTTTGTTTGCCTCTAACAATTCCGTCAATTCTTCCGCGCTCTTTTCCTTCTCTAATTGAATACGTTCTGTTAACTTCAATCTACTCACCCCTGTTTAATTTAAATGCTTTCCCACTCAATTTAGTAGGATGCATGGATTGTCTGACTAGCATCTATAACCTCAACGATATACCGGAATTGATTTACGAATACTCTCCAAAAAAGCCTTTCTTTCCGCCTGTTTGTCCAGTTGCTTCTCCATCGCCTTATGTTGTTTGTCCAATATCTCCGCTACCTTTGGCATTAAAGGCTCTATGCGGAACGAATGTTCCCCTTCCTCAAAGTAGCCACGTAATGTTGCCGCATCATCCATATGAAATTGATTCAGAACGTCCTGCCATTGGCTGTATTGCCTTTTCAACTTCTCGATGCGTTTATCATAGGCTTCCTTCTTGCTTATGATCTCCATTGCCTGAAACGCTGTATCAGGGCTTTCCTGTCGTTCTGCGGTTAGATAATCACCCATTGGATAGGAGAAAAGGCGAATGTCATCATACAGACTTTGGATATATTCCTCGCGATATTCTTCGAGCCGATCCGCTAGTTTCCCAGCCTGTGAGATATTGCTTAATTCATGCCATTCCACTCCATATTTTAATGCCCTCCCCTCCTCTTTAAAGAACACCTGTTCCCACTTTTATTATATGATTTCATCATGACATAAACAAGATTTAAACGTTGATATATAGCGGTTTTAGGGGTGTGCAATTGTACGCCTGTTGTTCATCAGTTCCCCTCAATTTAAGGGGGTTCAAATTGATACCCCCTCACCTTAAAAGACCACCTCAAAATTAGAATGATCTACTCTTTTTTACGGTGTCTGATTTGTCGGGTTGAGTTTATTGCCTTAGCTCCTTAACTAAAGAAAGTAATTCATCAACTTGTTTTTGATTCTCCCTAAACTTTTTTTCCGCTCTTTTCAAAGTGGATAAAGACATTTCTAGGGACTCCTTCGCCAGTTTATCCCTCTCATTTTGAAGGTCAACAAATTCCTCTCGCTCCGAACCAACCAATCCATGGAGAATCGCTTTTTCTAACAATTCATAATAACGATCAGGAACTTCACCTTTCTGTTTGTTTTCCTTGTGTTGAATGAAATCTATAACTTTGTTCATATTCACCACTCCTTTTATTGATTCTGTGACGCGGTTACAGGCAACAGTTCCTCATCCTCATTAATTAGCCGTTCTTCATATCCAACGTGTTCAAACTTCACGATGGCACTGGATCGAATGAGGGTTTCAGAACAACCGTCCTTTGGAAACCCTCTGTTTTGGATCATGGATCGTAAATCCTCACCATCAGGGATACTAATCGTTCCTTTTGAGCCATTCACTAATTCGGTTTGATATCTCTTGAATTTTATTGTTTTCATAATCTCCACACTTCTTGATTGGTGTTTTCATAGTTTCATTGCATGAATGGACACTAGGACAGCAAGGACACTAAATGCCACTAAAACACTACTCTGCCTATATATCCCGTATATAGGCTGCTATACCCCTATTATTACTACTTTTATATTATTAGATATATATACTGTCCTTACTGTCCTAAGAGCTTATAACCCTTCATACACTGGGGTTATCCACGGACAGCAAGATATAAAACACTGTCCTTTTTACCGTCCATACAGTCCTATCACTGAGAGCATGCTGTCCTAAAGTAAAATCAAATAGCATGGTTCTGTCCTCATACCGTCCTCACGAAAGTGGTCTGTTTCCCATAGTGTTTAAAAGTGGTCCTGTTCGGTTTTCGTTCTTTCCAGCCGCCTATATTTCGCACAATGTCATATATTTCTCGACTATCCCAAACTCCCATATCCTTATAGTTCCTATCGAGACATTCAGCCCAAATTTCCGCGGCACACACCCTTTCACGTTGTAAGTCTCCTGTGGGGTTTTGTAAATATCTTTTTCGCTCCCATATCTGCATATCATCCCAATTAGAAGGTAATGGGGTTTCAAGATACTGTTGGATCATTCCGATTCTAGGATCTTGAACCATATGATCTTGTTGTGATTGCCTAGCTACTTCCTCTAGATCGGGGTCAAGATGGAGGGTTTCACCTTGTTTGTAATATCGCATAGCTTCTGCCCATATTTGCCCGATGATCTCCGTTGTTAAATCAACAAATGGGGTAAATTTTCTTTTACTTGGATCCACCTCAATCGGCCAAAACCTTCTATTTCCAGTTTGATCCCTCAAAAAATCCTTTGTATTCGTGGTACCGATGAATACACATTGACGCGGAAATGTGGAGACTGTACGCTCATAAGCCATTCGATAAGCATCATCAGTCTTCGAAATAAAGGCTTTAATTTCTTCGACTTCATTCCTTTTCATTGCGGCTAATTCGCCAATCTCAAAAATCCAAGCGCTTTGTAGGTGTTCACCAGCTTCTTTACTGTCAAAGTTCCGCAATGAATCTGAAAACCATTCCCCCGCAATTTTAGCTATAATGGTGCTCTTCCCTGCCCCCTGTGGCCCTACTATGACAGGCATATAGTCAAACTTACATCCGGGCTTATATACCCTCGTTACCGCGGCTGTTAACCATTTACGAGTTACAGAACGCATATAAGGGCTATCTTCCGCGCCTAAGTAATCTATAAAAAGCCTATCTATTCTATGGATACCATCCCATTGTTGGCTTTCAAGATAATCTTTAATAGGATGGAAAGAATTGCGCCTAGTAGTTTCTATAAATGCGTTTTGGATGATACCTGTCGTGTTAATATTCCAGGTTGTCTCAAACCAATGTTGAAGTCTGTTGTCATCCGATCCTAACCATGGTTCATATTTTTTATGAGGATACATTCTTTTCCGCCAAGGCAAATCGGTTTTTATAACTTCCGTTTTTGTGAAAGAATCAAAAGCCAATGAGTCTGTAAATATATTAGATAAAATTAATTCAACATTACGTCCGTTTTTTAATAGGTACTGTCCTTTATTTCTGGTTTCTCCATATTCAAGTTTGGAACGCCAGTCATCACCTTTTAATTCGCTTTGCTTTTTCGCCAATTCAATGACGTTACTTGGTATCCCCTCCATCATCCTCCCCTCCTTCCAATCTCTTTTTTTGCAATACTATCAACAATTTTATTTAATTCCTTAATATCCATTGGAGGACTGTTCCTTTCATTCCAAAGGACCATGATTTCATATATCAAAATAGGATCAACGTACTTTCTAAACAGATGACCAGCTATTGAAGCGGCGGCAGGGTTGCGTCCATTGCCTTCCCTTATCCCCTGCATCAGATCATGCCAGTGTGAGGATGGTCTTGGTTGTCGGGTGTCTCCCATTGTGTGAATTGGATCTCTAATCATATCCATCAACCAGCTTGGGGCTTCCGCTATTTTATTTTCAATCGGTCTACTGGATAACTCCCATTCATAGCGCTTGCCTACACTGTGCAAAGATGGAGAAGCCACTATGTAACCGCCATCCCCTCTAATATCCAGTCCAGGTTTAAAGTTAGACTTGTTCCCGATCCCATCCTGGTATTTGAAAAGGAAGTGATACCCTCCCGATCCAGTGATAGCTTGTACAGTATCGGGCAATGCTCCATAGATGCTTGTTAGCTCAGTTATGGACTCGATCCCATTGGGCGTTCCTTTCGTATCAACATCTAAAACGAAAAAGCCAGAAATATTACCTGTCCGAATTCCAATGTTCGCCTATGTATAATTGGTCCACCAGTCGTTAATAATAGAAATATCGATTGTGGCATCGTTTAATCCATTACGTGTGACAGGGTGCTTACCTACATTTGAACAATTGACATTTCTACAAGTACACTTGCCATTTATCACGCTATGAACAGGGAATACATGCCAGTTCAATAGTTCCGCATAACCGATAGCGGCTCTTAACATTCGTTCATCATCAGTGCTTTGATTGTTTTTCGTTGTGTTTTGTGATAAACTTGTAGTAATCAAATTGAAATATCCTTTCGATTTATATTCGAGAAGGGAACCCGTCTGCAAACGGATCCCCGATGGTTTAATGAAGATGTTTCTAGGTGTAAGAACTGCGAATTCTTACGCCATTTTTATTTGCCTACCTTTGCGACTACTCAGACTCATTCAGCGTTCCTCCTGTTTCCGATAACTTTGAAATAACCTCTTGCGCTCCTTTGATCCTAGACAATTCATGATCTAAAATGCTGTAAATCGCACTTAATTTTCGTTGTATAAGGCCATTCTTGACCAATAAAGCCGCCACCTCTGGATGTTGTTCCAAATCTTGAATCAATTCACTGAAGAAATGAATCCCGCCGTCAATCGTTTCTAATGTGAAAGAAATGGTGTTTGATTCACTGTTTATTTCATTAAGGTTTTTCACTATTCCCTCTCTCCTTTTTAATTTAATTAGCGTACTTTGCATAAATCGTTTTACTGACAGATAAGTCAAGATTGAATTTATCTGCCGCGGCCATTAAATCTACGGTGTCAGCTAGGATTGCCTGTCGATCGACAAGCATGGGCGGCGTCATATCGCCTTTCTTGACCATCTTTTTATAGCCATACTTGGTTGAAACCGCCTTATTGGCGATAGTATTTGCTTTTACATAACTGATCTTAGTCGGCTCATGCAATGAGTGGCGCAACTTGTTCATAGATTCTTTTTGGAAATCCTTGTCCATCGTTCGAAAAATCTGAAATCCCTCTAATCCTGCGGATCTGCGTAACTCCCTAATAACTTCCTTTACCCATTTCTTGAAGTCCGTTACTTCTTTTGATTTCTTTTCACTTTTTAGAACAGCTTCATATATTCCAAATTCGGAAATAACCGTCATGCCTTGCTTTCCTCTGGAGGTACTCACAATATGAGTATCCTTTTCATCAGCATCTAGGTTTCGAGTCAAGTTATGAGCGTCCCTATAACCTAGAGCAACCCCTACATCTTTAGCGATTGCCCACCATTCGTTAGATTCTCTCTCAATGAAACGGATCGGATGGCCGTTCCAGTTTTCAATTTTCATGCTCATTGCATCACCTTCCTTCAACATTCCCTTTCAACCTTGTGAAAAACTTAATATCATTGTTCGTTGCACTCATGCTTTCTGTCATATCATCAAGAAAGGCATCAATTTCACTTTTCTTGAAAAGATACTTCGATCCAACCCGATAATATTTCATTCCGTTTTTGATTAATCTATCCTCGATGATCGGCCTGCTGATATTGAGATATTCAGCCAATTCATTGTAAGTAAGAAAGTATTTCTCTCTGGCCAATTTCTCCAATCGCTCATTGATCGCCTTTTCCAACAGATCATTAACGTACTTTTCATTGATCTGAACATTCAGCATTTAATTCACCTCCTTCAGTGATTCGTCAACACGTAACGAGAAAATGGATTCAATATCCACACCTAACCTCTCAGCTAACTTGCTAGCTGTATTAATGGATGGGTTGCGCCTACCGTTCAATAAAACAGACAAGTAACTATTTGATATTCCAATTTCCTTGGCGAACTGACTTAGATTGACCCCCTCCTTCGCAATCAACAACAATACTTTTTCTCTATTTTTCAATGTGATGTTAACCAAATTCCTCCCCTCTCATAACTGGATTATAAAATATATAAATGGTTTATATTTATATTACCACTTCTTTAGATTAAGTCAATATAAATTTTATAAATCATTTATACTCTCTTGTGTTTTGTGTTATATTATCAATACAAGACAATTAGGGAGGCTCGAGTCATGGGATTTAATCCAAACGAATTTGGTAAGGAATTAAGGAGATTGAGGCGAAATAAAAGACTTACAATGAATCAACTGGGCGATAAAGTGGACTTAACACAACCTTATATATCAATGATTGAGAACGGAAAAGCTGGAAAGGTAATTCCGGACACAATCAAAAAACTATCTGATGGGTTAGGTGTTGATTATTCTGATTTAATGAGAAAGGCTGGCTACTTAAAAAATAGAAAAGAAAATGCAGGAAAAGGGTTTGGTGACTATATAAAGGAACTGAGGGAAAAGGCGGGCAAAACCATTGAGGAAGTAAGCTATGAAAGCGGCTTGTCTACGGAGGAAATACAAAGGATTGAAAATAAAGAAGTTAATGAACCTTCAAAAAATAAACTTTTAAGGCTTGGCAAGTCAATTGGTGTTGATGATTTATATATGTGGTTTTTTGAGAATACAAGTTACCATTTATACGGCGGTGATGTCTTCGATCTCATGTTTAATAGCCCGTCAAAAAACAAAGCTAAGATTACTGCAACACTACCTAAATACTTGGAAATACCTAACTCAAATGGTGTGATTGAAACTCTGGCACTTCAACCGAACCATATCTTTGATCTATTTTATATGCTGCATATGGATACTGATCTTTATTATAAAGGCGATCGCTTATCTAACGATGATAAGGAAAAAATTAAATCCATGCTTAAATTACTTTTTGAATAGGTGATACCATGGCATACATCTACAAACGGGGTAAAAAATGGGCCTATCGTGCGTATGCAGGAAAGGATCCTGTCACTGGAAGGGACAAGCAAGTTAGTAAATCGGGCTTTCTAACAAAGAAGGATGCGCAATTAGCCGCGGCTATCTTTGAAAGGAAATTTCATAATAAAGAATTTATCGAACCTTCAAAAATTACGTTTGAGGCAATATATGAGGAGTGGGAAAGACACTATAGCGTTGACGTTAAAGAAAGTAGCGTTCGGGCTAGGCGAATCGCTTTAAAGCACATTGTAGACGAGTTTGGACATAAACCCATTCAGACCATAACAAAAAAGGAATACCAGGACACAATTGACGAGCTAGCCGCTAGATTCAGTTCTAACTATGTTTCAAGTATCCACACTTCCGCAAACATGGTTTTTGAGTATGCACGCGAAAATAAATTGATTAAAGAAGTACCGACGAAAGATATTAAGCTACCTAAACGGAAAAGGACTGTTGCCGATCTTGAAAAGGAACATTCCATCAATGAGAGGTTTCTCGAGAAGGAAGAACTAGAGGAATTTCTAACTATGACAAAAGATAAAGGCCTAGAAGGCGATCTGTTGGCTTTTACAGTGCTTGCCTATACTGGAATAAGGGTAGGGGAAATGGTCGCCCTAAAGTGGACTGACGTTGACCTTGTCGAACTCACATTGAGAATCATAAAAACTTACTACAATCCAACGAACAACAAGAAAGAATATACTTTACTTACACCAAAAACAGAAGGTTCAATACGAACAGTTACCATTGACCCAGTTCTTGCCGATCTGTTACGGATTCACAAAGAGGAACAAGACGAATTAAAGAAAGCCAACAAGCCAATTTATAATGACGATGACTTTATTTTTGCAACGAATGATGGATACCCAAAAACCATTAAGCATATAGCAACTAGGATGAAGCGGATCCTCGACAGAACCACCATACAGAAACATGTAACCCCTCATTCATTCAGACACACTCATACATCGTTACTCATTGAAGCTAACGTACACATAAAGGAGATCCAAGAAAGGTTAGGTCATTCGGACATTAATACCACCATGGACATATACGCTCACTTAACAAAGAACATTGAAAAAGAGGCCTCCACTAAGTTTAGCAACTTAATGAAAGACCTCTCTGAAAACCTAATTTGATTAAAGCATGAACAAAAACATGAACATTTTCATCCTGATCAATCATAAACCCTTATACATCAAGGGTCAGGGGCGGTTACTACATCATGCCGCCCATAATCCAGATGGTTTCTTAGGGTTTCGCCCACCTTTTTTAATGCATCGTTTAACCTTAATTCTACATAGAAGATACTATTTTTCTTCGCTAGTATTCTCACGCCTNAATCCAGATGGTTTCTTAGGGTTTCGCCCACCTTTTTTAATGCATCGTTTAACCTTAATTCTACATAGAAGATACTATTTTTCTTCGCTAGTATTCTCACGCCTTTATATCCTCGTTACTTTTTTGTTACTTTTTCAAAAAGTCACACCCCGATTTATAGCACCAAATGATCAACCAACTTCACATTCTATTATATAGTAACAACCGAGTATAAAAATCTTCCCCTCATCCAATAATGGTTACTAAGTATTTTGAAGGGACTGAATTGTATGTACAAATGCCGTGAATGTGGTAAACCAGGAGCAACAGATAAGAGTTGGGGCTTATGTTTGAAATGCTATAAAATTCATCGGAAGATCGGTAAGAGCCTAGGTCAAAAATAATCTATTCACCCCCCATGCTCTCGATAAACCATTTCTCCATTAATATAGGTAGGGGTAAACGATAAGTGTTTGTTCTTGTTGTACTTTTGCAGGAAATACTCAATTATATTTTGGTTATTTAAGCACAGATTAATAAATTCGGCTGCCATGCTTGTTTTGGTAAAATCACAAGCAATTGCAATACGTTTCAATCTATCGTGATTTGACTGACTGATACGAGGATTGACGTGAACCTTCGCATCAACGCGCTTCTTTTTTACCGGATATACCTTCTCCCCTACTTGATTTTCCATTTTATTACCCCCATTTTACGGGTTATCCCCGCCAAGGTTTTAAAGTTTTAAACTTTTATTGTCTTATAGTTTAAATCTATGGCAGATGGGGGAGGGTTAGAACTTCTAATAATGGATCAGTGAAAACAAGCCTCCACCAATTTAGGTGAAGGCTAATTCTTTGGATACACTCTCTTTTGACACCGCTGGCATACATAAGCGCGCTCCTGTTTCTCTGGATCCACGATTACCCATCGACCTTTAATCTCTGTCCTGCAATTGCATAGATCGATGTTGGAGAGTTCGTTTTTCATTTTTCCGTCAAGCATTCATTATGCCTCTCTCTTGGAGTTCACCTTTATATTAGGTTAATACTCTGGCCTTTCTGCTTTCAGTATGTCCATAAAAGGAATCTTCCTAACATCACCATACCCTTGGACATGTACCCTTTTAGTACTTGAATCTAATTTTACTATTCGGCCCTGAATCTTTTCACTCATTCGCCAAACAGAAAGTACAAGCTCATCTTTAGATTGATGAGCCTCTGTGATCGTGTTTGCAAGATCCTCTAATTCTAATTCATCTCTTACTGGTCGTTTCGATTTAGTTGATGGTTTTGACATGTTAAATCCCTCCATTTAATTTAATTCAATATCTACTAAATGAGTGGCTGGTATCCACTTTCGATCCCAAGCATCGCCTATGGATGCGTCAACTAGAATCGCCTTATTAATTGAATCGATTCTTTTAACGATCCCTACAACCTGATGATTCCTCTTGTTTTGCCAATACTTGATAGACACCACGACTTCATCTTGCATAGATTGGGCTAACTTTTCCGCAAGCGCCCCTAGTTCATCTTCGCTTTTAGATGGCGGGTCAACGTCATCCTGACTAACCTCCAACTCATGCAGTGCCGCGCGGTGCTCGGGCAGCATCATCGCTGTCCATTTGATATTTCCTCGATCTTTGATCATAGTAACCACCCCTGTTCATTTCATTGATCGGTATACACCGATAACTTTCCCGAGGATTGTAACTTCTTTGAGGATGATCGGAGACATGGATGAGTTTTCTGGTTGAAGTCTAAAGTGATTCTTTTCCTTAAAAAATCTTTTAACTGTGGCTTCGCCTTCTTCGTTCATCGCGACAACGATCTCGCTATTGTTCGCAATAGCCTGTTTTCTCACGATGACATAGTCTCCATCATGGATTCCAGCTTCAATCATGCTATTCCCTTGGATACGCAGCATGTATGTGGTGCCTGATCCAACCATGCTTTCAGGTAAAACCAAATAGTCTTCTACGTTTTCCACGGCTAAAATAGGTTCACCAGCAGTTACCTTTCCAAGTATCGGGACACGAACTGATGAGATATTTTCATTAGAAGCATCTTTCCAAAGCAACTCCATTGCCCTCGGTTTTGTCGGATCTCGTCGAAGTAGGCCCTTCTTTTCTAATCGAGATAAATGCCCGTGAACCGTAGAGCTGGACGCTAATCCGACAGCTTGGCCGATCTCACGAACAGAGGGTGGATAACCCTTTTCCTTCACTTCGCTTTTAATGAAATCCAAAATCATATGTTGCCGAGAGGATAGTTTCATTCCAACACCCCTTTCATCCAGAACGTTTGTTCCTGTATTTATAATAACAGAACATCAGTTCCTGTTTCAAGGGGGTAAATAAAAATAAAAAAGCCCCACCATCCGATAAAGGACAGTGGGGCTATGCTCCATTGGTCAGGAGGAAGTGAGCCACTCTGGACTCAGGGAGAGTATTCATATTATCCTCCACCTTTTTGAAATTATGCATACAGTAATAAAATCCCCTTCGCTCAATTGAGATCGAAGGGGATTAAGTGGAGGTTACCAATATAAAACTAGCCATGTTCTATTATACGATGGAATAATTATCCAATCAATAGTATCGGTAAAAAAGCACCCATATCAAATGAGTGCTTAAATAATCCCATTCGCGATTAGTGTTGCGAATTCTGCGCGAGTTAATGGTGCATCTGGCTTAAATGAGCCATCAGGATAACCGCGCATCTTCCCATCGGCAATGACCTTGCGGATCTCCTTCTCAGCCCAATGTCCGGTGATGTCATCCTTATCCTCCTCGGTCTGCTGCAATCCTAACGCCTCACCGATCCCGTTGGCGGTAGCTCGCGCAAGCCGATCTAGAAATGATTGGTCTTTAAGGAATGCGGCATCAACAGGATTATTAATAAAGCCATATTCCAACAGGACAGCAGGCATCTTTGTTTCCCGCAGCACCGCGAAGTTTCGTCTTTTCTGGCCTCTATCCCTCAACCCTTCAGCTAAGAAAACCGCTGCAACCTTTTGGTGGATAGCATCCTGAATAGACACGGTTTTTCCACCTTTAATTGAATCATGGATATAACTCTCGAATCCCGATCCAGGCACACCTTGTGCATTTGTCCCAGAGTTACCATGCAAGCTTACAAACAGATCCGCGTTGTGTTGATTTGCGATGCGCGCCCGTTCACTTAGGTCGATAAATACGTCCGTTGTACGCGTATATCTAACATCGGCGCCCATGGCGGTTAATAGCTTGCCAACCCTAAGAGTAAGGTCAAGAACAACGTTTTTTTCTTGTAATCCGTTCCCGACAGTTCCTGGATCCTTGCCGCCGTGCCCTGCATCCAGTTCAATGATTGATTTCTTCATTCCTCCACTCCCCTTATCATATTTCGTTAGGCCATACCTCTCGATTATGTCGTTTAGTTTAGCGGGATAATTCACGTCTGTTGCATATCCCGCATCCTTGACCGCCTGTGTGGCCTTCCGATAGTCCGATTGATTAAGGACCACGGCGTAACGATTAAAGCTCTCCCACCCTGTCCCATGCGTGTATTTGTGGCATAGGTCGATCACAGCACCCTCATATGATTCATATTTCCTAAATTCAGATACGGGATAGATAATCTCACCATTAGGTAGGTGTTCGGGTGATTGCTTCGTATAAACAGGGCCATCCCAACCCGATCCACGCTTAATCCCAAACAGGTTATTGGCGTTAACAGCAAGATCAGATGTGCCGCGGGCGCTCTCCAATATCCCTTGTGCGATAATCAGAGACGGTAACACCCCGCTTGCTTGGCCGTGTTTGACTGCAAACGGGGCTAATTGATTAATAAACTCCATGATCTTCACTCTTGTTATGCTTTTTCTTCTCGGTTACGTTTTTAGCCCCGCTATATAATCCAGTAGCAGACAGACCTAGCATCAACCCAACGATAATGCCCTCTTTGACGTCTGCTCCAATATAAAATATCCCCGCGGCCAGTCCGAGTAACAAAGCAATAACAGGACTTAGTTTAATCGGAACACCTACACGTTTGCACAGCTCGATCAGCCCAATGATTAAGGGGATAATTGCAACATCATAAATTTCAAACACTCACACCATCTCCTTTTTAATTTAAAAAGCCAACTACTTTGCGGGCAGTCGGCTTTGAATATCGTCTAGCTTGTCTATTACAATGTCATAACGTTTTGCAAACTGATTAAGGGTTCCGTATAACTGGTCCTCGCGCTCTTTGTTCCGCTTTTGCGTGTGGATAAGGAGCCAAACAAACAAAACTGCAAAAGGACCCTGGGTTATAAAATACTTCGTGATCTCATCCATATGGTTCACCTACTTTCTGGCAATAGAAAAAGCATCCTCGAAAGGATGCTTTTGGACATTTTCCAACTTATTTTGAATAGAAATTTTTAATCCTTGCTTCAAGATTTGACATTGACTCATCAAAACTAACTTGTCCCAAACAATCATTGGGACGTGATAAATTTATCATCGTAGGAATAGAGACAGCGTTGATCTCTACTTGAGTAAACTCCTCTGGCAAAGACTTTCCTCTATTGTGCATATAGACATTCATAATACTTTCATGGTACTTGTCATTTAATACGCGTAGAAACTCAGTCATATAAGAATACAATTTTCCACCGTAAGTTAGTACATCTTCGTATTTCGGTATGTGCCCTTTATGGATTACTTCATTTCTAAATGCAATTGCATTATTTATAAGAGGTTGGGGTGACTTTTTTAACTCATTTAAAACAAGAAAATAAAAAGCCCCCAATTGTCTTTCAGATTGACTCGATACCAGCTTCCAAGCCTGATCAACTTCACTTAATTCAACTTTATTATGATCGAGTATCACTCTTACACAAAATTCATGAAATCGTTCAAGTGAAGCCGCAAAACTTGCTACTGCTTCCCGTGTGTAACTATCAATCAAAGCTAGTCCGCCGAGCTCAAAAAGAACCTCGAAGTGCTCCTCTTGTAAAATAGTCACCGTATTGTGCCCTTTACAACAAGTAAGTTTATAAATTCCGTGGTGATTAATATCTATATCCACGTAATTAAAATTTAACGGATTATCAGCGTCTCTACATTTAGGGCATGGAATAATAAATTTCATAAAAGCTCTCCTATCAAATTTATTTAGTAATATTTTACACCTAAATGTAGCTAAAGTGACAATATCCTTAAATTAACTCATATAAAGGGTTCCGTAATATTCCTCAATCCTCTCAATTACCTCTTTTGCATTATGATCAGGATCTGTTATCTTGCCACCTGTGCAATGGGTGTAAACCTTTTTAACATTATTTGTGCAATCCTCTTTGTCGCTAAGAATATCCGTTTCATCAAGTTCTTCACTTAGCGTTCTCGCTTCATTTTCACAATCAGAGCACTCAAATTGAAGCCTCGGGTGTCCTCGAAATGAATCAGCCCACACATATGCATCCTTGCTGCCACAATTATTGCAAATGACGGTAAACTTAGTCATTTAAATCACCTCATTAATTCATATTATATCCTAGAATTACGGAAAGATTTCCTAGCTTAATAGCCAAGTGCTCAATACATTCTTGATTCTTTAGACACTATTCGTCAATAACAGCCCAGTTTTTTGAGTAATCTTTAATTGAATTTACAGCGTGTTTAATAGCGTGATTAATATCTTGAGATGTGTCATAACCAACAGCTTTTTCAGTGTCCATTATCTCAACAACTACATTAATTTTAGTTCCTGATGGGAGGACTTTATTACATTGAAAGGTTACCTTTTTCTCGGTGACCTCTTTTTTTACGGCATTATACATAAAAACACACGCCCCTTTACATAAAAAATACACCTTCTCAGGTGTTCGTTTTGTTGCACATAAGATTCCGATTATTCAGTAGACGGCGGTTGATAATCCCCAGCCAAAAACTCAACGCCGCTATCAAGTAAGTAATCATATACTTGCGGCTTTAACACAGGCGGCACGTCCTCAAAATCTAACTTATCCAAAATTACTCTTTGCGCTAATAGTAATGC
This sequence comes from Ammoniphilus oxalaticus, assembly GCF_003609605.1. Taxonomy (NCBI): domain Bacteria; kingdom Bacillati; phylum Bacillota; class Bacilli; order Caryophanales; family Paenibacillaceae; genus Ammoniphilus; species Ammoniphilus oxalaticus. Next base: position 171,465 of record NZ_MCHY01000013.1, read on the forward strand.
CATCATTTCTTCATCATCTCCTAATAATTTTATTAAAATGTGTATTAAAAAACGGACAATCATAAGTGCATGGCTAAAATAATTTCAGCAAGTACATCTTCATGAAAGTCCGTCTTATCTGCTAACGCTTTGTTTTGAGCCTTTAAAACTGCATTTTCAGCTTCGAGTTCCGCTAATCTGTCAACGGGGTCAGGCGGGTTCTCAATCGCTTCTATTTCTTCGGGAGTTGCTCCCTCTACCCACATACCATTTTCGTATTTTGCTTTATAAAACTCATCTGTGAGCCCGTGATATTGCTCT